>DATASX010000079.1 GCA_036269075.1 Sporichthyaceae bacterium | reverse complement strand
TTCGGTCATGTCGGGCCAGACTCCGGTGGCGATATCCCGGTCGATGGCCCGTACCACTTCCACCGTGACCCCTTGGCGGCGCATGATCTCCATCGAGATGTCGGCCAGACCCTGGGTGTGCGACTGCTCCGGCGAGCGCTTACCCGAACCATCCCGTCCAAGGTCGCCTTGGCTGCGGTGATGGTCAGCAGCGGTACCTCGGGGGGCTGGGAGGTGCGGATTTCGGCTCGTCGGACGGTGTCTGGACCTGTGATGGGTTGCGACGGGAAGGTTGCCGGGCCGGTGATCGCCGCCCCGGTGGGGGTGGCCGCGAGGATGGCGCGGGACCGGGGTAGATGGGCAGTGATCCACGACAGGGCGTACGGGATTTCGCGGTTCCAGCTGTTGAAGTTGTGTCCGCCGTGGTCGAGGACGAGTTCCCGGGCGGTCATCGGCGCGTGGATCAGGTGGAGCCATTCCTGGTTGGTGGCGTAACCGTCGTCGCCCCCCTCGTCGGTCGCGGTGGCCAGCAGCAGGGACACCGCGGGCACGGGGAGGTGCTGCAGACGCCAGCCGAGGTCGTTGCGCTCGCGCAGCGTGGAGTCGTTGAACGCGCCGCGGGTGGTGGGGTCGGTGGCGGGCTGGAAGTAGCCGGACAACGAGGCGGCCACAGGAAACCGGGTCGGGTCGATGGCCTCGAGCTTGGCCGCGCAGTACCCGCCGGTCGAATCGCCGATAGCGGCGTAGGTCTGCGGTCGTAGGGCGAACTGGCCGACGACTGCATCGGGAACGTCTCGGTCATAGAAGGTGAATGCCTGTGGGCCGTCGGGGATGTCGGTGCACTCGGTGTCCCACGGGTAGTCGACCGAGGGGCTCAGCATCACCAGAACGGTCGGCGCGATGGTGCCGTCCTGGATTCCGGCCAGTGTCACGGCGGGGTAATGCAGGCGGTTGATCAGCCGGTCCGCGTCGCCGGGGTAGCCGCTGAACACGACGGCCAACGGTAGATTCCGTCGCCTCGGCCCGGATGGGTCCTGGCCGGGGCCCGCGGGGTCGAAGTAGGCGCTGGGCAGGTAGACGTAGGCGTGCTCGGAAAGTCCTGAGACCCGCCCCCGCAGAGTCGTGGACAGTACGGCTCCGCGCTGGGGCCAGGAGGTCGGGTCAGACCAGTCCGTCAGCACATTCCAGTCGGCACCGTCCGGGCCGGGTTCGACGACCGTGGGCAGCAGATGTTCGCGCGACGTGGCCGGCGCCGCCGAATCGACCTGCCATGCAGGGATCCGGATCGAGGCAAGGCCGGATGGCTTGTGCGTAAGGTCGGTCGGCGGCGTCGCGAGGCCCGGAGCCGCGCCGATTCGGGTCCCTGCCGTCGCGCCGGGCACCGACGGCTCCGGCGATCTGCGCGTCGATCCGGGGCGGACCCAGCCGGAGCGCAGGTGGGCGGGGAGCTGTTCGGGGCGGCCGGCGACCGCGGAACGCGCCACGGTCTCGGGCAACCCAGGTGGGGAAGGAGCCCAGAACGACCCGAACGCCAGGCACAGTCCGATACCCAACCAGCCTGTGGCGGCCAGCCCGCAGATGATCGCGACGGCCACCGCACGCGGCTGCTGCGCGACCTGATTGAGCAGTCGCCGACGTACCGTCCCCGGCGGCCGGAACCTCACCCACGAAACCAGCACCGGAGCCCCCCACCGATATGCCGTTACCCCCCTGCGCCCCTAGCGGCGGTGGATTGCCGACGCGGGGCGAACGGCAAGTTAGGGCCGGGACGATGAAAAGATCACCAACGACCGGACGGCGCGCATTCGACCTCAAGTCGGTTGCGCCGACTGCGCACCGGAGGCTCGAGCCCGCCGTGCAGGCGGCGCAGCAGGTCGAGGTCGGCTACGCGGCCGAGGGAACGAGCGGGCCGTGGGTGCATAGCGGTCCGGCGCCGGTGCGGCAGGGGGCGCCACGGTGTGTTCGGCAGGTGGTCAAATCACCCGGCGCCGGCGGAGATTGCCACCCTCCCGGGCGACCTTTCACAGCCCGGGTGTGCGAGCAGGTTCGCCGTCCTCCACTGCCCGCACACCCGGCTGGGTTCACTTCCAGGTGTAGATGACGAACTGGTTGGGGTCGGGGACGAATCCGTTAGGGCTGCCGTCGGGGTTCGAGATCGTGTTCGTGGAGGTGTACTTGTAGATGAATTCCCGACCCTGGCCGTAGTAGTGGTTCCAGTCGTTGCCGTTGCGTTCGGTGGGTGCGTAACTGAATCGCTGGTCCAGCGAAGCGTCGGCCTGCCAGATGGTCCCGTTGCTCAGTTGGGCCATCATTTTGTCGCGGGTCAGGTCCGGGCCGACGGCCTTGGCGGCCTCGGCGAAGATGTTCACCGCGGTGTATCCGGCTTGGACGATGTGGTGGTTGGTGCCGCGGTTGAAGCGGGCGTACTTGTTCATGGTGGCCATGAACTCCGGGCCCCACAGCTTGTAGGTGGTGTTGGTCCAGTAGCGGTTGACCGGCCACTGGCCGAAGATCGAGCCGAGGACCTCGGCGGCGAGGTGGTTGCCGGAGATGCCCTTGGACGGGTAGTAGCCCTGTTGGGCGGCCTCGACCATGAACTTGGCCATGGTGGCCGGGTTGATCACGTAATGGATGATGTGCTCGGGGTTGGCGGCCCGGAAGGCCAGTACGTAGGCCGACATCGAGGTTTCGGAGATGGACACGTCGGCGCGTTTGACCATCTTCGCGCCGGAGGAGTTCACGATTCCCTCGACCTGGTTGCAGGCCAGTTGCATCTCGGGCGAGGTCAGGCAGATCAGCCCGTAGGTCTTGGGGTGGATCGTGTTTACCACCCAGTGGGCGTTGGCCATGGCCTCGTGGATCATCGACATGTGGGTGGGGAACATGAACGGGTCCTGCCACTCCGTCTGGGAGTATGCCCAGGCCCCGACGTAGGGCAGGTGGTACTGCTTGAGGTCGTCGTGGATCGAGGCGGTCGCCCAGTCCACGCCGGTGATCAGGGAGAAGATCTGGTCGGAGCCGACCAGTTTCTTGATGCAGGCTTTGGCGCGGGCGACCTCACCGGGACCGTCGTCGCAGTCGACCAACGACACTCGGCGCCCGAGCACGCCGCCGCGGTCGTCGATGGCCTGGATCGCGGCCAAGTCACCGTGGACCTGTGGGGTGACCAGCACGTTGCCCAGCGCCATGCCGTGCATGTTCACCGAGCCGAGCTTGATGGCGTTCTTGGTGATGCCGACGTCGGTAGCGCCGTTCTTCTGGTTGTAGACCTGCTGGTCCTGTTGCTTCTGCGCGGAGGACTGGCTGTCGTGCACGTGGGTCAGGTCGACCCCGAGTCGCTTGTCGGAGTTGTCGTAGCTGCCGGAGGCGGTCGGCCGGCCCGGGACGCTCGAGACGGAGGCGGCCGACTGCTTGCCCGGCGAGGTCTTGCTCGCCGCGGGGACGGTTGCGGTGGCGCGGCTGGGGCCGGCGTGCTTCCCGGACTTCGCGCGCACGCTCGCCGGCACGCGCAGGGGGGCGAGTGCCGGCGGCCGCGCCGGGTTCGGCGCGGCGGCTTTCGTGGTCGCCGCCGCGCCGCCCGTCGAGGCGGCGGGGCCATCGGCGGCCTTGCCGGGGGTCGGGGCGCTGCCACCCGGGACCGCGGCGACCGCCGGTGCCGCAGGCTGCTGGGCCACGGCGTCGCCGCTGCCGCCGCTGCCGCAGGCCGCCAGCAGCAGGCCCGAGGCCGCGACGATCGGCACCACCTTCGCCAGTCCGTGGACATGGTGTCTCATAAGAACTCCCTTTGAATTGGGTTCGACACCTCCAGGATGAACCGGACATTTCGGTACGGAACCTGAGAGAGCGGTTTCGAGATATTAATGTGACGCAGGGTCACGAATATGTCATGACGACAATTCCGATGAATTCATGAAACGCATCCCGGACAACTTCCGCATGATTTTTCGGGGAATGATTCCTCGTCGATGCGCCGCGCCCGGTCCGGCCGATTCTGAATCTCCCGAAGGCAACGCTTTTCAGACCTGAGTCCCCTCGGCGGCGATGGTCATCGGACAGCCCGACGCCCCCACGCACGTCGCACCCACCGCAAGATGTGATGCCATGTCAGTTCGGCATTCGACCCACCCGAGACATTCGCCCACAACTCGGGGACCCGTCGGCCGGACCGGATCGGACCCGCTGCGGTCCGGCGCTGCGCGCAACCAGTGCCGTACCCGCTAGGACCGGCCGGAGGCCCCGGTCGCGAATCCGGCAGGTCTGGACGACAACTGGTCGGTGCTGGAGTGTCCGGTACGCCCGGCCGACCCGGCGGGGCTCAGCATCGGGGCGCTGTCGGAGGCGAAAGAGGCCAAGAACGGCCCGAATGTCAGGGACACGGCGATCGTGAGCCAGCCCAGGCCGGTGAGCACGACGACGAACGCCGTGATCGGGCGCAGCCGGCCACCGTTGCTCAGCAACCGCAGGCAAACGGCCCCCATGGCCGACCAGATGGCGACCGACACCACGACCATCGCCGTATCTCCCAAATGGATGCTCGCCCGGACCCGGCAGCGCGCGCTGGCCGCAGCGGCCTGGGCGGGTCCTGGGCACCGTACCGGCACAAGAATGAAGAGTCCGGTAATGATCGACCGCGTACGGCGAGCTGCAAAGGACGCCGATCGAAACGGCGGGGAGCAACGCGCCGGGGCACGTCGATGCACAGCCCCGGCACAGCCCGTAGTCCTGAATCAATCATCAGCGGGCGGGAGGATCGGATCACCTGGAAAGGGGGCGCGCCGGGCGTCCGGACACCACCGGCGCGGGCGCACCCCCTGCCCGGGTCGGCGCACCGGACCGAGGGACCCCCGGTCCCGCCCGGGCACGCGGATCAGCGTCGACCCCGCGTACTCGACAGCCGCAGCCGTGGCAGAACGTTCGAGAGTTTCCCTAACCTGATCACGGAGAGATGGAGTTGTCCGGTGGACACCATCGAGGCGCTGCTTTGGATCAGTGGCGGGGTGGCCCTGTCCTACTTCGGTTCGTTGACCCCGCGGGCCCGCCGCGCGGGCGTGGAGCCGAAAGCCCCGTGGGGCCCACGGAAGCTGTGGGGACCGCTACCCGATCCCGCCCAGCAGGGCTGCCCCGCGGGGTCGGACCGATCCGGCCTCACCGTCGCGCCCGCGCACCGATCCAGCGACCCGCCCATCAGCTGACGACCGGCACGGCGCCAAGCCGTAGCGATCGGAGCGCCGGCGTCAATGAGCCGGCCGCAAAGGCAGGTTCCGAAGATCCGCCCCCTGTCAGTTCTCTACGTGGGAGAAAGGCGGACGTCCCGCCCGCCGCCGCACCGGCGGTCAAGGCCTCGTGCCAGGTGCTCCGGGACAGCCACCCCGGACCGTCGCGCAATCGCCGCTGTCCACGCGCAACACAACTGACGACCCGTCAGCCGCCCGGCGCCCGGCGATGCGCGGGAGGGGTGCAGGAGCCGTCACCCAGCCCGCACATCCGGTGCCTGGCCACGGCGGGTGGCCAGACGTCAGGGCTGGTTGTAGATCCCGGTGAAGGTTATCGACCCGAAGCGGGCGTACTGGTCCTGGCCGACGGTTCCGTTGCGGGACTTCAGCCCCGCCTCGCCCTGGATGGCCGGTGCGGTGATGTAGTGCAGGCCGGTGGTGCCCGCCTCGGTCGAACCCTCGACGCCGGTCTTCGGGGCCAGGACCTGGAAGCCGAGCGGCCCGAGCGCCGAACCGGCGGCGGACAACGTGGCCGCCTGCGAGTTGAACTGCTTGGTCAGCTGGTCGGCCGGCACGTTGTTGCCGGAGAAGGTGAACCCCTTGCGGCCGAACGCGGTGCGCGAGCCGCCCGGTGCGGCGGTGAAGAACGACAGCCGGTAGGTGACCAGCGGTTGGCTGCCGTCGGGCTTCTGGCTGACCTGCATGAAGGAATTGATCGTGTTGAGGTCGCCGGCGTTCTTGATGCCGGTGACGTACGCCCGCGCGGTGGTGGTGTACACCCCGGTCGCCCGGTCCAGGTTCGAGGTCGTGGTCGAGCCGACGACGTCGGCGTTGTTCACCAGGTCGGCGACGTTTCCGGACCCGCTTCCTTTCACGTCGCTGTCGCAGTGCGCCGTCACGTAGACCGGTGTCCCGTCAGAGGGAATCGGCGCGATTCGCTGCCCCGGGGGCAGGTAGTTGGTGATGCCCGGCGACCGGTCGGAGAGGCTGTTGCCGGCGGCGATGTTCGGCTTCACGTCGCGCGCGTACACGGGGTTCTGGTACCCGCCCTGGACACTGCCGGCATCGGGCGGCGCCGCGCCCTTGCCCAGGACGGCTTCCTCCACGTACTGGCCCAACCAGTACGTGGCGCCGTCGGACTCGCACCTGCCCTGCGCCTCGCCGATGTCGTGCGAAAGGTTCACCCCGCTGTAGCCGACGTCCTGATAGATGACGGCCGGGATGTGGTCCTCGAACTCCAGTCCGGCGCTGCGCATGTCCAAGATGTAGCTGGCCTTGTTCGTGTAGTCGAAGCCGCCCCCGGCGGCCCCCGAACCCGTGGCGGCCGCAGGTGTCGCGAGCGCGCTGGTCAGCAGCACAGCGGTTCCCACGCCGACCTGGACCGCCTGTCGCGCCCGGCTCGATCGGTCATTTCTTCCTCGCATTTTCATGAAATACTCCTCTCCGGGGATCCCGAATGATGCACTGCCGTATCCGTGCGTCGGGATTGCCCTCAATTACGCCATTCTGCATTGTTCCATCGCGTCCGACCCGACCCGCGTTTCACCGCGGGAACCGAAATCTCAGTTATCTGTGCGCGAAAGTCGCTCGCGGCCGTTCGCAGATGAAGCCGGAATGAATGGGATCCGGATTGCGGTCACGATCAGGATCCGAATTGCGGAAGGCAGCATGAATTTCGATTCGACGGGTGGCGTTGATCACCCGGCATGACCACATGGACGCGCTCACTTATCACCGCAACTGATGCCTGCTCACTTGCGGCGCCGACCCGGGGCCGGTCAGCGCCGACTCCGGCTACCGGTCAGTGTCGGCGTGGAACCAGGCCATCGCGCAGTGGGTCGCCGCTGCCCGGTCGGTCGAGGCGGAGGCAGGCCGCCTCTCAGCCGACGGGGACCCCGCGGGTCGCCGGCCCCCCGACGTGCGTCCGCAGCTCTCCCGCCTCGACGACACCGATCGCGCGGAGGTTCTCGTGTTCATGAACCAATAACGGAGCACCCGGTTCTATACACCTTCGACGCCTTTCCCCACCTGTACCCAGCGAAGGGAGGCAGGCCGTGGCTCCCGAGCCATCGAGGCATGCCCTCCGGCGCCCACCGCGCGCGGCGGGTGAAGGCTGACGAGGCGAACGGACGGTCGGGAAGTCGTGACCACATGCCCGCACGAGCCGCAGTGCCCGGACGCGGATGCGAGCGACCGCGAGGCAGCCCATACCGTCGCGGCCCACCCGGAGCAGGGCTGGAGCCTGCTGTGCAACGGAGTCGTCCTGTTCGACGACTCCGGGGGGATCCTCCCCAACAGCAGCACGGTCGCTGCCCACAGACCCCCCGAACGCCTCCAGGCCATTCGCCCCAGCCCGACATGGCGGGCAACCCAGGTGGGCCCCAGGCACCGGCGCTGAACCGAGCCCGTGCCCGATGCCGCTCAGTGTGAACCGGTCGAACGGCATGCCCCGGAATTGCCGCCCGCCATGGCCGGGTGACGCGACATCGTCTGTGTCGCCGGGGGCGTGACGCCGGAGCCCGCCCCACTGTCCACGGTGCACCAGAAGCGCCAACTGGCGCTCGCTCTGCCTGGTGCTCACGCGCTCCGGCGGGAGAATTCTGACCGTGCGTCAGACTGCTGAGGGCGGTGGATGCGTTGTGGCGGCGTCATGCGGCGAGGGTCAGCACGTGAGCCCCAGACTTGGCAGCTCTGTGCCTCGCCGACGCAGCGTTCCCGCACCTTCAACGGGGCGGGGTCGCCCTCCAAACCAGCCCCGGTCGACTCGGTCGTTCATCAAACTGGAATCCATCGGACCGCAGGCTTCTTACGTGGTCGACGTCCAGGCCCGTGCTCATCGGAGCGCCGACGCTCACCTGCGCGTGGGGCCGCATCGGCGGACGCGCCGGACGGAGGGAAGGAAGGACGGCTGTGAGCTGGTGGCAGGTCCTGTTGATGTTCGCCGGGATCCCCCCGGCGATCGGGGCGCTCATCGCCTGGATCGTCTGGCGGCTGACCGCAGGACCGGAAGCGACCTCCGTGGCCTCGAAAGACGCTGTCCTACCCGGAGTCGCCAGCCCGGCTCGGCCCGGCGTTGACGAAAGCCCCACCTGACCGCGACATCGTCACACGATCGGAGACACCCGACCTGGGGCTGCAAAGATCTGTTCTGCGGGTCACGATCTTCCCAGGCTGCGTGCATCCGTATTCGTCACTGCCGTGACACCGCTTCCTAGTTCTGACGCAGGATCAGCACCGTCAGACCGAAGGGGCCCTTCCGCTCATCCGAGGCAGTATCAGATCCCGCGCGCGCATCGCAACCGGCGCGACCCACCTGGGTGGTTTGAGCGATCGCGGGAGGTCAAGCTGTGGGACGCGTCACGGATCGCCGTCACGTTCACTATTCATTCATACTCTGGGCAGAAGATCCGAGACAGGTCGCTCTCCGCCGGGCGCATCCATCCGCCGCGAGGCCGCTGGGTGGCCGTTCACCGTTGTCCCATGGAAAGCAAAGCCGATGCCCCTCATGGATTCCCTGACTGCTCTGTCGTTCAACCGGGCGATCTTCTGGCCCTCGGTAGTCAACGGCGTGACGACCGCGGGCCTCTACGGCCTCATTGCGGTGGCGATGGTGCTCAGCTACCGGATCAGCCGGACCGTGGCGTTCCTGCACGGTGGCATCGTGATGGGGGGCACGCTGCTGTTCTGGTACCTCTGCTCGGGCAGCGGGGCCGGCTCGGCGCCGGGGGTGAACAGCGCACTGCTCGGCGGCGGAGCTGGGGGCGGTTCCAGCCGGCCGCATTGGCCCATGTGGCCGGTGGTCATCGGGCTGATGGCCGCAGGCGCGCTGGTCGCTGCCCTCTATGGGCTGGTGGTGACCAGCAGCAAGCTGGCGAACTACCCGAAGGTGACGCTGACCAACTTCTCGCTGGCGGTGATGCTGATCCTCATCGGGTTGTTGTTCCAGTACAACAAGTCGGAGAACGAGCCTGCCCCCTCACCGTTCGGCACCGGCAAATTCCATGTCGGGGTGCAGGTGGTGACCGTGCACCAGCTGATGACACTGATCGTCCTGGGTGTGGTGGTCATCGGGTTCACAGTCCTGCTGCAGCGCACCCGCTTCGGCATCTACGTCCGGGCGATCGCCGACAACATCGAGGCCAGCAAGCTGGTCGGCGTGCCAATCGGTCAGGTCGGCACCTCCGTTTACGCGATCTCCGGGGCGATCTCGGCGCTCGGCGGCATCCTGCTGGGCAACTACGTCGGCACCGACACCACCGCCATCTTGTTCATCTTCCTGCGGGCCCTGATCGTGTGCGTGCTCGGCGCATTCTCGAGCATCCCGCTGGCGCTGCTCGGCGCGGTCACGCTGGCGATCCTCGACTCGATGCTGAAGTCCGGCCTGTTCGGAACCGTCAGCATCGGTTGGCAAGAACTGGTCGTGGTCAGCATCCTCTTCCTGGTCATCATCCTGGTCGACCACTTCGGCAAGAAGGGCTCCTCCGTGCTCGCGCACTAGCGCCGATCGAGAACGCCACGTGACCGGGCGCACCGAGGCTGAGTCCTGTAGTACGAGGACTCGGAAGTACGCCCGCCGGTTGGATCCCTCCCATCGATGGACGACGAAACCTGCTCTGCGCCATGGCATGGATCACGTTCGAGACAACTGAGCCGGACTGATCTGCCCATGCGGTGAGTTGTTCCCGACCTGCCTGACGCTGCATCAGCAGGCGGCCCGCCGCCCGATGCTGCTTGGAGCCCATCCGGAACACCGCGTCCAACCGTTCCGGGGGTGCGGACCGAGGGCGCTGCGATATGTGTGCAGGACGTCGGGGAGCACGAGGGCGGGATCGGACTGGACGATGGCCACTCCTCGGCCTTCCCGACAGGAGTTGTCGACTTGCGGGCCGCAGCCACCGGCGCGCGCGGGCCGGAGGGGCGGGGTGACCGGTGCGCGGCGGTGGCTACACTGTCATAGAAACCGACCAGTCGGTCTTCGTCTTAGGGTTCCGACCAACCGCCCGTCCCCGCTGAACAGGAGTGCTCAGTGACCGGTGCGCCGCCGGCGGGTGCACGGACCTTCGGCCCACTGCGGGTTCCCGCAGACCTCGCCAGGTCGGCACACGACTGGTTGCGTGGCTCGCCACCCGGGCTCGTCCCGCTGGCCCTGTTCGTGGGCGCCGGGGCGGGGGCCGGGGCTGTCCTGTTCCGATACCTGGTGGTGTGGTGCACGCAGTTGTTCACCGGACGCGACGACTACAGCGACGCGGGCCGAGTCGGCACCTCGCACTTCCCTGGTCTGGGCGTCGCGTTCGTGATCGTCACGCCGGTGCTCGGTGGCCTCGTCTACGGCCCCTTGGTCAATCGGTTCGCCCGGGAGGCTCGCGGCCACGGCGTCCCGGAGGTGATGCTGGCCGTCGCGCAGCGCGGTGGGCGCATCCCCCCTCAGGTGGCCCTGATCAAGTCGTTGGCCTCCGCCCTGTGCATCGGTTCGGGCGGCTCGGTGGGGCGCGAAGGTCCGATCGTGCAGGTCGGGTCCGCGCTCGGTTCGACGGCGGGTCAGCTGTTACGTATGCCCGACAACCGGTTGCGGCTCATGGTCGCCTGCGGCGCAGCAGGCGGGATCTCGGCCACCTTCAACGCCCCCATCGCGGCGGTGTTCTTCGCTCTCGAGCTGATCCTGCGCGACTTCGCCACCGAATCCTTCGGCGTGGTGGTCCTGGCCTCGGTCACGGCAGCGGTCATCGGCCGGGCAGCCTTCGGCGACCGGCCGTTCCTGAACCTGCCGCAGTTCCAGGTCGTGTCGGTCCGCGAGTACCTCGCCTACGCCCTGCTGGGACTGTTGGCCGCGGTCGTGGGCGTGGGGTTCGTCCGCGTCCTGTACGGCGCCGAGGACCTGGCCGACCGGCTGTGGCGCGGTCCGGAATGGCTGCGCCCGGCGGCAGGCGGAGTGCTCCTCGGCCTGTTGTTGCTGGGACTGCCGCAGCTGTACGGAGTCGGGTACCCGGTACTTGCGCATGCCGTCGGCGGCGCCTACGGGGTGCGCCTTCTGGCGGCGTTGCTGGTCGGCAAAATTCTCGCGACCAGTCTGACCATCGCGATAGGTGGTTCCGGTGGCGTGTTCGCGCCCTCCCTGTTCATGGGCGCCATGCTGGGAAGCGGTTACGGGCAGATCGTGCACCAGTTGGCGCCGTCCGTCACGGCAGCCCCCGGGGCTTACGGCCTGATCGGCATGGGCGCGGTGTTCGCCGGCTCGGCGCGGGCGCCGATCACCGCGGTTTTGATCATCTTCGAGGTCACCGGCGACTACACAATCATCCTGCCCTTGATGGTCGCCGTCGTCCTGGCCGCGGGCGTCAGCAACCTGATCTCCGCGGACACGATCTACACCCTCAAACTGCGTCGTAGAGGCATTGACCTGCTCGGTCCGCGTAACTCCAATGCACTTGAGACCCTGACCGTCGCGCAGGCCATGTCTTCGGCACCGGAGCCGCTGCCCGCCGATGCCCCGTTGACCGCCGTGATCGACCGACTGGCGGGCGGAGCGACCGAGGCCGCCCCGGTCATCCGGGACGACGGCACCTATGGCGGAATCGTGGTAGCCGCCGATGCCGAAAGAGCGGCACGTTCCGAAGCGCTAGCGGCAACCGCCGGCCAGCTCGCCACGGTGGTCCCCAATCTGCGGCCGGAGCAGAGCTTGGACTCAGCCTTGTCGATCCTGCTCCACAACGGCCATGGCGGACTTCCGGTCGTCTCTGCCGAACACCTGGTCATCGGCTGGCTGGGACACCTGGACGTTCTGCGGGCGTGGAACGAGGCGCGGCCGGACCAAGCCGCCGGGTCCGAGGGCGAGCCCGGCAATGCCGCGCGCCAGTCGATCGTCCAACCAACGCCCGGACACCGAGCGGTGATTACGCATCGCGGAGGGGACGAGAACGCATGAGGACACCGGACGAGCAGGCCGTGCTGGAGGCAATGGCGGACGACCTGCGCCGCGGACACCCGAACCTGGCCGACGCGCTGCAGCGCTGGGAGCCGCCGCCGGAGGGTTTCCGGGAGCGGCTCCGGGCGGCCGGTCCACTGACCTGCATCGTCGTCGCCCTGTTCGCGGCGGACCTGCTTTGGCTGTTGGCGACAAGCATCTGGGCCTGCACCTGAGCCCGCCCGTGTGCCGCGAGGCAGCTCAGACCATGACGGGAACCGCCAGGTGATCGAGCAGGATGTCGATGACCCGGGAGATGTTCTGCCACCGGAAACCGGTCGGGTCGACGGCGTGGTGCAGCAACAGGCCGTCGACCAGCGCGACCAGCACTGCGCCGAATGCGTTGGCCGGCACCTCGGCCAACTCACCCGAGAGGGCGCCGGCGGTGGCAAAGCCGGCCAGTCGCACGCGTCGGGATCGGACTGCCTCGGCAATGCGGTCCCGCAATTCCTCGTCGACCCCGACGTGGGACCAAAGCTCGGCGCGCAACGCGACCTCAGCAGGATCCTGCGCACGCTGAACCATCGTCCGGACGAAGGCCCGGACCTTTTCCAACTCCGAGCCGTCGCCGGCCGCCAGAGCGTCCAGCAGCTTGTCCACGTCGGCGATCTCCTCGTCCAACATGGCGTGCAGCAGCTCCTGCTTGGAGCTGAAGTGTACGTAGAACGCCCCCTTGGACAGGCCTGCCCGGGCGCAGACGTCGTCGATCGTCATGTTCCGGAACCCAGCCTCGACCGCGAGATCGCGGGCCGCCTCGGTGAACTGGTTCCGCCGCGCCGCACGAGCCTCCGGACCGATCTTCGGCACACGCCCTCCCAGAGCTCACAGGTGAGGTTACAACCCGGTTTCCAACGGTATAAGATAATCAAAACCGACTAGTCAGTCTTTATCAGGTCCCGGGAGACGCCGTGTCCAGCCTGACGCTCACCAACTCCAGAAGGTCGGCAGCCGGCCGGGACAAGTCCGCATCGCAGGAAGCATTCCCGGGTCTGTCGCGACGCGGTGGACTAGGCGTCGGTAGACCCGTGTTGCTGCTCGTCGGGATCCTGCTGGGTACCTTCGAGAACAGCTACTGGCTGTTCATCCTCCAGATGTCCTTCATCATGGGCATCGTCGCCCTGGGGACCTTGATCGTCGCCGGGTACGCCCGCGAGATCACGCTGATGCAGGCGGGCCTGACCGGTACGGCGATCTACGTGTCCGGGTGGGCCTACCGGTCGAACACCGAGGGGCTCAACTGGCCGTTCCCGGTCGCCGCGTTGTTCGGAACCGGTGTGGTCGTGGCGATCTCGATCGCCGTGGCGGTGGTCTCGGCCCGCCTGTCGCCGATCTACGTGATGGTGCTGACGCTGGCGGTGCAGTTCACCATCGAGAACTCGGTGTTCACCGTGGGGAAGCTGACCGGCGGCCTGCAGGCACCGTTCGTGCCCCGCCCGGACTTCTACGGGCTGTCCCTGCGCAACGAGCACGGCGAGTACTTCTTCCTGATGGGCATCTCGATCGTTTGCATCGTGCTGGTGGAGCGGTTCCGGAGTTCTCGGTACGGCCGGGCGATGATGGCGGTCGGCAACGACAAGCAGGCCGCTGCCGCGGTTGGCATCAACCCGTGGACCTACCGGATCGGGGCTTTCGCTCTCGGTGGCCTGTTCGCGGGGGTCGGCGGGGCGTTCTGGGCACCCCAACTGGGCGCTCCGCCCGGTATCTCGCAGTTCTTCGCCATGCAGTCACTGTTCTACCTGGCCATCCCGGTCTTCGCCGGCTTCGACTCCGTGCCGGCGGTTTTCGTGACCGGCATGTTCTTCATGGCCCTGCCGATGGCACTGGAGCAGTACCATTTCCAACCTCTGCTGCTCGGCGGTGTCGCGCTGATGGCCGGGGTATTCCTCGGTCCGAGAGGAATCAGCGGGTTCAGCGCCGACCTGGTGCAGCGAGTCAGGCACATCCTCGCGACCGCCGGCCCACGGGGCCTGCTGCGGTTGATCGCCCGCCCGCGCAAGCCGTCCTGGCTGCACCGGCCGGATCGCGCGGGTGCCCGGTCCTACAAGAAACTGCGCGCCGAGGATTCCGGCGCCGACTTCTGGTCCTCCGACCGGCACGGCGCGGCGATCAGTTGACGTCGAGGAGCCTTCGATGAGAACTCAGAACTTCGCGGTCATGCCGTTCTTCGCAGGTGTGAGCGGCGCAGTGATGGTCCTCGGTACCGTGATCGGGCAGTCCGGCAATGCGAACTCCTCCGACGACTCCAACCCGATGTCCGGCATGGACATGGGTCCCGGCTCGTCGATGTCTTCGATGCCTGGGATGTCCGGCGGAGGATCGTCCGCCGCGCCTGCGGCCGGGTCGATGACAATGCCGGACGGGTCCAAGATGGCGTCCTCGGCGATGCCCATGAACATGTCCGACCCGAAGATGGCTGCCTCGATGCCGGGCGGACTGCACACCAGCTGTTCCGGCGCGACGTGCACGGTGATCTTCGCGAGCACAGCCACCGGCACCGCTGCGGTCCTGGGCACGACCGCGAAACTGGACAGTGCCTCGGCCAAGCAACTGGTGCTGACCGTCGGGAAGAAGAAACTGACGCTGCGTCAGGGAAGGTCGGTCACCGCGGGGCACATCAAGGTCGAGCTGACCAAGGTGGCGGGCAAGTCCTACACGGTGACGTTCACCAAGACTCGCTGAGCTGTGCGGAGGGTGGGACCGGATTCCGCGGAAACACCCAGGGCCCGCTTGGTTTCTTGCCGGCCGAGTGCCCGGTGCGGCCCGCTCACCAGTCGAAGGCCAGGTAACGCGCGACGCCGATCAGCAGCAGCCAGGCGAGGATGACCAGCGTCCAGCCGAAGTTGTGGCGGATGATCTCGCCTTCCTTGCGCACGAAGCGCGTGGTGGCGACGCCGACGCTCGCGGTCTGCGGCGCGATCGGCTTGCCGACCTCCGCGCCGACCGAGTTCAACGTGGGCAGCAGCAGCGGCGGGAAGCCGCGCAGCTTGCCGACCAGCACCTGCACCGCGCCGAACATCGCGTTCGTCGAGGTGTTGCTGCCTGACAGCGCCACCCCGATCAACCCCAGGATCGGGGAGAACAGGATGAACCAGTCGCCCATCTTGGACAGCGCGCTGGCCAGCGAGGCCGCCATGCCGGAGTAGTTGTAGACGTAGGCCAGGCCGAAGATGAAGACGCCGACCAGCGCCGCACCCCAGATCTGGCGCAGGGTCTTCGCGAAAATCTGACGCAACTGGGCGAAGCTCAACCGCAGCAGCACCGCGACGATCAGCCACGAGACCAGGATCGAGGTTCCGCCGATCCAGGGCTTGAAGTCGAAGGCCGCCTTGATCGGCTTGTGGCTGACCGCGGAGATCGCCCCCACCTTGAGCGTCAGCCAGGAAACGCCGGGCAGCCGCGACCACGGCCCGGTCCACGCGACCACGACCCCGATCAGCACCAGGAATGGCAACCAGGCGCCGAGCACCGCGGAGGCCGACAGCGCCGGGCCACGATTCCGGTCCGCGTCGATGTCCGCCTGCGACACCGGCTCCCCGCCGTAGCCGAGCACCGTCGCCGGCCGCCAGAACCGGATCAGCACGAACAACGCGACGAAGCAGGTGATCGACCCGATCACGTCGGGCAGGTACGGGCCGAGATAGACCGCGACCGGCAGTTGACCCGCGATGTAACCGAGCGAGCCGACGATGGCCAACGGCCAGCCGTCCCGCAGCCCGCGTTTGCCGGACACCAGGTAGATCAGGATGAACGGCGGAAGCAGGGCCAGCACCGCGACGACCGCGCCGATCGAGCCGGACAGGTCGATCAGCGGCAGCCCGGTGACTGCGGCCAGCGCGATCACCGGCGCGCCGAGCGCGCCGTAGGAGACCGGCGCATTGTTGGCGATCGCGGCGACCCGGATCGCGTCCTTGTCCGGGATCCGCAGCCCGATCAGCAGCGGCGCGACCACCGCCCACGGATAGCCGAAGCCGACCAGGCCTTCCAGCAGCGCGCCGAAGGCCCAGGCGAACAGCAGCGTCTGGATGCGGACGTCCGCGGTGCCCTGCGCCACCAACCAGGCGCGCAGCCGGTCGAAGCGACCGGTCACCACCAACGTGTTGAACAGGATCAGGCCCCAGAACGTGATCCAGTCGACCGCCCAGAGTCCGTTCAAGCTGCCGTAGTAGTAGGCGCGCGCGCCCAGGTCGAACGGCATGTCCCAGGCCGCCCAGGCGATCAGGAACGTGACGAGGGAGCCGACCAGCGCCGCCAGCCAGGCAGTCTGGCGCAGCACCACCAGCAGGACCAGCAGCACTGCCAGCGGGAGCAACGCGACCGTCGCGGTGGCGGCCAGATTGTCGAATGGATCGAGCACTTGCCTGAACAAGGCACCCTCCGTTGCCGCGAAGCACCGGTATGACGCAGTTCATGAGCGTGCACGCAGTGAGTTCGCGCGGCGCCGGTGGCTCCGACTGCTCGTCGCGGGGCCAGTGTGGCGTGAGAGTGCCTTCGATGTACATGCCCACGGACGCGATGCCTTGCGCAACAGGCCCCTGCGGTATGCCACAATGTCCAGCGACATAAGGCGGGGCAACCGGCCGAGGTCGAAGAAGTGAGCTAGGTCCCGTAGAGCAGTTTGGAGTGCTCGTCACCCTGTCAAGGTGAAGGTCGCGGGTTCAAATCCCGTCGGGACCGCCGCAGAACAAGCCAACCCGGGCATCCACGAATTCGTGGATGCCCGTTCTGATTCCGGGGCATCTCGCCGCTGCCGCGCTGGTCCGACCGTTTCCCTCAGGCGGGCAAGGGAAGCCTCCCGCCAGCGGCCAACCGCCGTGACGCAATCCCAAGCGGGGCGCCCGCCCCGCCCGCAAGTGGAGGTTCACACATGGGCATCGGTGCAGGCATCTTCCTCTTCGCCATCGGGGCGATCCTGAAGTTCGCCGTGAACGTCCACTCCAGCGACGTCAACCTGAGCAACGTCGGCGTGATTCTGATGTTGGTCGGCGGCGTCGGCATCCTGCTCTCGATGATGTTCTGGAGCAGTTGGGGCGGGTTCGGCGGACAGCGGCGCAGCACGGTCGTTACCGCGTCCGATCCGCGCTACGACTACGACAGCAGTGGGCGCCGGATCGTCCGCGAGGAGCACGTCGAGCGCTTCTGATCCCCAACGGCCGGCCGTCCCGCTCCGGGCCCCTCCGGATGCCTTAGACTCTGCGAGTCCGACCCGGGGCAGGTAGCTCAGTTGGTACGAGCGTCCGCCTGAAAAGTGGAAGGTCGGCGGTTCGACCCCGCCCCTGCCCACCGGAGCGATGTAGCGAAACGCCCCGCCCGAGCGATCGGGACGGGGCGTTTTCGTTCTTTGACAGCAATGGTGACAGCACCCGGCCACGCACGACGGCGACGCCGCTGGTCGAACAGCAGGGTCACAAGCCGTTCTCGGTCGCCCGAATCGGAGTGACTGTAACCGTCGAGCCAGTGCTCCCGTCGTCCTTCGTGCACAGTCTTACGAAGCCGCTCCCGACGTAGAGCCTCCGCACGATGAGCACACCATCAAGGCAATACGACGGCGATCGGCCGCAGTCGCTTCATCTGGCCCACGAAATCATCGAGGAACATCACTGGCCACCGGAGCAGCGCCCCGTCTCGGCGACCCGCGCGGGCGTCCGCCGAGCCGAACCGGCCCGCGACCGGAAGGCCGGCTCTCAGCAAGTCACTACCCGGATGTCGGGTGAATCGGCCAGCAGCGCCGTGAGGTCGTCCGGGTCGCTGGTCAGGACGACGCAGCGCGTCGTGCCGTGATGCTGCCTTGCGGCGAGGACCGTGGCCGCCACAACCGCGTCTACGGTCCGGTCCGAACTCGCCCGGCCGAGCAGCGCTCCGGCCGCCCGGCCCAGCGCCTCGTCGGCCGGCCAGACGTCCACCGCCTTGACGACGCTGTTGCAGCGGGCGTCCCGGGCCTCCCCGCGGATTACCTCGGCGAGCGTCACTGCCGAGACGATCACATCGGCATCGAGTTCTTGTGCTCGCTCCAGCCACGCCTGGACGGTCGGATCGCCCCCGGCGGCTCCCGCCAGACCCTGGGCGTCGAGGACGAGCAGATCGCTCAGGCTGGGCGCGATACGGCCTCGGCGGCGGGACCTGGCCAAAGGCGGCGCACCTCCTCCATACGCTCGACCGGGACCGGTCCGTTCTGCTCCCGCACCTCGGCCAACAGATCCGCCAGTGCGTCCCTCCGCAGCTGTCGGCGCACGGCCTCGTTCACGTACGCAGACACTCCTCGCCCGCCGACCCGCTCGCGGGTCTGGGCCAGCACATCCGCATCCAGACTCATCGACACCTTGGAGACGGTCACACGGCAATCCTACTTCAAGTAGGAATGCACCGGGCAAGCTCTCGGCGCCGTTCTGGCTCCGGTCAACTGACGCACCGTCAGCAATGTCGCGAAACGGTTCTCAATCGGGTACCTCGATGGTTACCGACCGACGTTCAAACTGATCGCGTTCCCGACATGGGCCATCGGAGACATCTGGGCCTCCGAGAACCTGCCTGCAGCACCCGCAACGGCGACCGTGATCGCCAACAGCGCTGCGGCCCGCAGCCAACGCGATGCCAGTCCACCCATCGGACGCCCCCCAAGAGATCGCTATCTGGCACCTGTTACCAGTGTTGCTGAAGTGACAATTGAGCAAACGTAGGGGACAGCAAACCCGATCCACTTCCGCCACACCGCAGGACATCCGAACCGACACGGTCACCGGCGGGCCGGTCGCGTGGGCGGGCCGCTAACTTGGCGCCGTGACCGCAGGCGGCGGACCGGCCAAGGCCCGGCTGAGCATCGAGTACTGCACCCAGTGCCACTGGCTCCCCCGTGCCGTCTGGGTGGCCCAGGAACTGCTCGGCACGTTCGAGGCGGACCTCGCCGAAGTGGCACTGGTGCCCGGGCACGGTGGCGTGTTCGTCGTCCGGGTCGACGGCGAGCCGGTCTGGGACCGCGCGACGCAAGGCTTCCCGGAGCCCACAGCCCTGAAGCGGGCCGTCCGCGACCAGGTGGCCCCGGACCGCGACCTCGGGCACGCCGATCGCTCCTCAGACTGACCGACGACCGGTGTGGCGAGGCGCATCGGCGTCGCCTGGTGTTGGGCCACCGTTCCGCGCCCGGAAACGTCACCGCCTGCTGATCGCCAAACGGCGGCCCAGGTAACCCAGGTTGTGCCCGCAGTTCACCGAACACCCGTGCCGTGGCTGCAATCTGATCACTCGTCAGGTCAGATCCTGCGTGACGTGAGAGTTGCTGTGATCACCGAGTCGTTCCTCCCGCAGGTCAACGGCGTCACCAACAGCGTGCTCCGGGTGTGCGATCACCTCGACGCCCGGGGACACGAAACGCTCGTCTACGCACCCGGCGGTCCCGAGTGCCACGGGCAACCCGACCACTACAACAACACCCCGATCTTCCGCGGGCCGTCGCTGGCGCTGCCGCGCTACCGGGACTTCCGGTTAGGCCTGCCCGACCCGAACCTGCCCCGCCTGTTGCGGCAGTGGCAGCCGGACGTGGTCCACCTCGCCTCGCCTGCCTCGGTCGGTGCCTACGGCGCCTGGATCGCACACCGGCAACGGATTCCGACCGTCGCGATCTATCAGACCGACCTCGCCGGTTTCGCCTCCCGTTACGGGCTGCGGGTCGCCGAACGTGTGCTGTGGCGTTGGCTGCGCAGCATCCACTCGGTCGTCGGCCGGACGCTGGCGCCGAGTCGGCACGCAGTCGCCGAGTTGAACCGCAACGGCGTGGACCGGGTGGAACACTGGGCCCGGGGCGTCGACCTGGTCCGCTTCCACCCCGACCGCCGCGACCAAGAGCTGCGGCGGCAACTCGCTCCGAACGGCGAGATGATCGTCGGCTACATCGGCCGACTGGCCGGTGAGAAGCAGGTGGAACTGCTCGTCGGGCTGGACCGCGAACCAGGCATCCGCCTGGTGGTCGTCGGCGACGGGCCGCAGCGCGACAGCCTGGAGCGTCGACTGCCCGGGGCGCGGTTTCTCGGTCTGCAGCACGGCGAGCAGTTGGCCGCCTCCTTCGCCTCGCTCGACGTTTTCGTGCACACCGGCGCGCACGAGACGTTCTGCCAAGCCGCGCAGGAAGCTCTGGCCAGCGGGTTGCCGGTCGTCGCGCCGGCGGCGGGTGGCCTGCTCGACCTGGTCGACGACGGCCGCAACGGCCTGCTGTTCAGGCCGAGTGACGCCACCGACCTGCATCGCGCGCTCCGCAGTCTGCGCGACGACCCGACCCGGCGGTCGGCGCTCGCGGCCGCCGCGCGGCCCTCGGTGGACGGCCGCACCTGGACGGTGATCGGCGACGAACTGATCACCCATTACGAACAGGTCGCCGCGGCCGGAGTGGCGGCCTGACGGTGACTCAGATCGTGCAGTGCGCCAACTTCGTGACCCCCCGCTCCGGGGGGCTGCGGACTGCGATGCGCCATCTGGCCGAGGGCTACGCGGCCCTCGGCCATGAGGTGGTCCAGATCGTGCCGGGCCACCGTGACGAGGTCGAACGGACGCCGTGGGGCACCATCCACAGGCTGCACGCCCCGGTGCTTCCGGGCAGCGGCGGCTACCGGGTTATTCCGCGCCCGGCCCGGGTGACCCAGCTGCTCTCGGCACTCGCTCCCGACCGGCTCGAGGTCCACGACCGGCTCACCCTGCGCGGGCTGGGTCGCTGGGCCCGGCGCCATGACCTGCCCGCGATCGTCGTCGTGCACGAGAGGTTGGACCTGCTGGCCGCCCGCCTGGTGCCCGGCGGCATGCGCCTGCGCCGGATGATCGACGCCGACAACCGACGCCTGGCCACCGGCTTCGACACGGTCGTGTGCACCACCGACTGGGCCGCGCAGGAGTTCGACCGCCTGCCCGCGCCGAACTTGCGCCGCGTCCCGCTCGGCGTCGACCTCATCGGTTTCCACCCGGCCAACCGGGACTTCGCGCTGCGGCTGAAGCTGTCCCCGGACGGTGCCGCACTGCTCGTCACGGCCGTCCGACTCTCGCCGGAGAAGGCCCCGATGCGGGTCGTCGAGACCGTGCGGGAACTCGTCTCCCGGGGCCTGCCGATCCGGTGCGTGATCGCCGGCGACGGCCCGCTGCGGGAGCGGATGGAACGCGCTGCCGCCGGGCTGCCGATCGAGTTCGTCGGGTTCCTTTCCGACCGTGGCGAACTGGCTCGGCTGCTCTCCTCAGCCGACGTCGTGCTGGCTCCGGGGCCGATCGAGACCTTCGGCCTGGCGGCCCTGGAGGCGTTGGCTTCCGGCACGCCGGTTGTGGTCGATGCGGCCAGCGCGCTGCCCGAGGTGATCGGATCCGCGGGGTGGGCCGTGCCGGGCAGGCCCACCGCCTTCGCCGACGCCGTCCAGGAGGTGCTCGGGCTGCCCCGCGGGCCGGCCCGCACCCGGGCCCGAGAGCGCGCCGAGACCTTCGACTGGGCCCGCACCGCCGCCGGGTTCCTGGACGCCCACGAGGTCGAACCGCGGGTCGTGGTCCGATGAGCGAGCTTGCGAGCGACTCAATGTCACAGTCGCAGCCCACCCCCAGCGCGCACGCGCGGATCAACGTCCGCCGATGAGCGCCGGCCTGGCTGTGCGCGGCGAGCCCACCGGCACCCCGGACCGGACCGGACCGGTCCGGCGGCACCGCAGCCGGGTGCACGTCTCGCTGGGCGACAGCATCGCCTCCGGCGAGGGCGTCGGGCTGGAGGTCGCGCCCGCGGACACCTGGGCCGGGCTGCTGGCCGCCGCGGCCGACGCGCCGTTCGTGCCGCTGGCCCGCGGCGGGGCACCGGTCGCTGCCGTGATCCGGGACCAGTTGCCGGTCGCGCTGGAACACCAGCCGGACCTGGCCTACGTCTGCGTCGGGCTCAACGACTTGTTCCGTTCCGGCGGGGCGACCGAGCAGGCCCCGGCCGCGATCGCGGAGCTCGTCCGCGAACTTCGGCAGGACGGGACGCGGGTCGTCGTGACGCGCCTGCACGACCCCACCCGGATCCTGCCCTTCCCCGGTCGGCTGGGGCGCTCGATCCGAGCTCACGTCGCCGCGATCAACGAGTGCCTCGACGACTTCCGTTCCGACGCCGGCGTGCACCTGCTCGACGTCGCCCCGTTGACCGAACAGCCCGAGTGCTGGGCCGTGGACCGGATGCACCCCTCGGCCCACGGGCATCGGATGTTGGCAGCGCACGCAGCGGCGGGGCTCGGCCTGCGCATCGACGTCGGACCCGCGCCGGCCGCGCCCAGCGCCGCCGCCTGGTGGTTCTGGTTGGCCCGCCACGGGGTCCCGTGGCTGGCCGCCCGGACCCCGGAACTGATCTCCTCCGAGCCGCTGCGCCGGCACGCGCAGCGGCTCGCTTATTCCGGCTGAGCCCCGTCGCCGGAATCTGACGCTGCCTCACCTGCGCCTGGAGAGGTCAGAATCGCCCATGACCGCAGACACCGCCGAGTCCGTCGAGATCGCCGAACTTCTCGCCCGAGCCCGAGCCGCGCAGGCCGCGATCGCCGACTGGTCGCAGCAGCAGGTCGACGCACTGTGCACCGCGGCCGCCTGGGCGGTTGTGCAACCGGAACGCGCGCAGGCCCTGGCCGAACTCGCGGTCGCCGAGGGCGGGTTCGGCACCTACGCGGACAAGCTGACCAAGATCCAACGTCGGGTGACCGGCACACTCGACGACATCCTGCGCGTGCCGACGGTGGGCGTCGTGGAGACCGACCCGGCGCGCGGCCTGGTGAAGATCGCCAAGCCCGTCGGGGTGGTGGCCGCGCTGATCCCGACCACCGGCCCGGAGGCCACCCCGCCGGTGAAGGCGTTGTTCGCGTTGAAGGGCCGCAACGCGATCGTCATGTCCCCGCACCCGCGGACGGCGCGATCGACGGCGCTGGTCGTCGAGCACCTGCGCGCGGCGTGCGTCCAGGTCGGCGCCCCGGCCGACCTGGTGCAGACCATCGCGCGGCCCTCGATCACCCGCACCCAGGAGCTGATGCGGCAGGCCGACCTGGTGGTCGCGACCGGTGGGGCGGCGATGGTTCGCGCGGCCTACAGTTCCGGCACGCCGGCCTACGGGGTTGGCGTCGGCAACTCCGTGCACGTGGTCGACGAGACCGCGGACATCGCCGATGCCGCGGCGATGATCGTCGCCGCCAAGACCTTCGACCTGGCCACCAGCTGTCTTGCCGACAACGCCGTCGTCGTCGAGGCGGGGGTGCACGACGTGCTGCTGGCCGAACTGGTCGCGCGCGGCGGACACGTGTGCGACCAGGACGAGAAGGAGGCGCTGGCCAAGGCGATGTGGCCGGACGGCGGCCACATCCCGACCCTCGACGTGGTGGCCCGCCCGGCCGGCGAGATCGCCGCGCTGGCCGGGTTCGAGATCGCGGCCGACCGGACGTTCCTGATCGTCACGGAGGACGGTTGGGGCCCGGCGCACCCGTTCTCGGGGGAGAAGCTGTCGGTGGTGCTCGCGCTCTACACCTACCGGGGCGGGATCTCCCACGCCGTGGCGATCGTCAACGGGATCACCGGCCACCAGGGCCTGGGGCACACCTGCGGCATCCACACCAGCAGCGATGCCAACGTCGAGGCGTTGGCCCATGGCACCCGGACCGCGCGGGTGATGGTCAATCAGAACCTCAACGAGGGCGCCGGCAGCCCGCGCAACGGGCTGCCGTTCACGCTGAGCCTGAGCTGCGGGACGTGGGGCGGGAACATCACCACTGAGAACGTCAACGCCCGCCATTTCGTGAACCTGACGTGGGTCTCGCGTCCGATCCCACCCCGCGAGATCGACCCCGACGCCCTCTTCGCCGGGCACTGGGTCCGCCACGGCCGCTGAGCCCCGCCCAGATCATCGATGATTGAGACGTCATTGGACCGTCGGTTTGTCCGGATTCCGTGACGCCTCACGTATGAGAGAACAACGCTCAGATCATCGATGATCGGAGCGCAGTAGGTCGGGGGGGCGCAGCGGCAGCGGCAGCACGACCGCCAGCGCGATCATCGCGACCACCGCCGCCAGCAGGCTGTCCGCGGTATGGCCGGGCGTGGTCGCGTGGGCCACGAACTGCAACGCCTGGTCGTCCATCCCCAGGAACATCCACGCCATGCCCAGGGCCATCACGGTCCCGGACAACGACAGGTCGACCGGCACGCTGCCGCACAGGCGCGAGGCGCACACCGCCCCGGCCGGCCGCGGGTGCAACGAGAACGGGACCCAGGACAGCCGTTCCTCGTCGGCCTCGGCGAAGTGACGCCGGCTCCAGCCGGCCGCCTCGACGACGTAGAAGACGACGAACGCGTAAGTCAGCACGTGGTAACCACCCGGCGTCGCGCCGGACATCAGCGCGTACATGAACGCCATCGCCAGCATCGCGATCAGCTGGGTGAACCACAACAGGTTCACCGCCCGACCGCGCGCCCACTCGTAGATCACCCACGCCATGATCGTGGCGGCGATCACCAGATAGGCGGCCTCCCAGGCGCGGGCCGGTGCCGGCTCACCACGCCACGGGGTGAACATGTAGATCATCCCGAGCGCCATCGCGACGTGGGTGAAGTGCCAGGCCCGCGGCTGCGCCCTCATGTAGCTGACGTGGACCAGGTGGTTGGCCAGCACCCAGCCGTAGAGCACCACCCAGATGCCCCGGGCAGGCCACGACAGCAGGTCGAAGCCGCCGGAACTCATCGAGCCCACGGGCACCTGCTTCCCGACCCGGATCCGGCGCGCGGATCAGTGGCCATCGGAACGCGCTCCCCGTGCCCGGCTCAACGCGTTCATCGCGAGCACCGCGGCGGTCATCGCGGCGATCAGCGCCGCGATCGCCACGACCAGCGCGACATTCACCGAGTCGGACTTGCTGCCGGACATGTCCATCCCGGACATCCCCGACATGGCCATGTTCATCGACCCGCCCGAACTCGGTGCGGGCGTCATGCCCGACATGGGCATACCCGGCATCGAGCCCGCGGAACCCAGGGTCACGGTCGGGGCCGGGTGCGCGGGTTCGGCGGCGCCCGGCGCAGCCTGGTCGATCCAGCGCACCACGGTGCCGTCGCTGTAGGTCTGGATTGCGGCGAAGATCAGCGAGGACCGGTCGGCGGGCATCGCCGCGGAGATCTCGAACTGCTGGAAGGTGCCGGGGCGGATGGCAACCGACGAGTCGCGGGCCGTCCAGCTGATCGACCCGATCGCCGGACCGCCCGAGTCGCCGTCGGAGTCGGCCGAGGCGCTCGGGCTCGGTGCCGCGGTCGCCGTGGGGGTGTCGTCGGCCCGGGCCACGCCCGGCATCGACATCCCGGACATTCCCGACATCCCGGGCATGTTCGGCATCGGGGTCGACTGCGGGGCGGCGGTTGCGGTCGCCTGCGGCGTCGTGGGCTGCGGAGAACTGGTGGCGGACACCGGTGCTGCCGTGGTGAAGTCCCAACCCGGCTTGGAGAGCAGGCTGACCTCGTGCAACGCCGCGCCATCGGCCAGAACCAGCCGCAGGGCAACCGTCGAGGCATCGTCCTTCTCGTCGGGCACCGTGAAGGTCAGCGTGGCGTCCTGACCCGCGGGGACGTTGGTCGGGGAAACGGTGACGTGCGCGGACGCGGCGCCGGCCGTGACCAACAAGGTCCCGGCGAGCGTCAACCCGGCCAGCAATGTTCGGACAGCGCGGGGCACCGAACCACCCTTCTCACGGCGACAGCCGCCGCGCAGACGAACCCCCGGACCGCGACACCGCGGCAGGGGGCCGACGATTCGGTTGTCCTGCCGCAACCATAAGAGTCGCTCCGCGAGTCGCCCGAGTTCCCGAATTGATCATGACCGAATCCGGGACCAACTTTCATCGCCGAGTGGCCGTTCCGGCCACCGGTCGGCGGGGAGTACCGTGCGTTCCGGCCGGTCGAAGCCCTGCTCCGAACCAACGGATAGGACTGATGGTCATGTCGGACCCGGAGACGAACCACGCGGAGGGCTGCCCGTGCAACCCGTGCAACTGCGGCGACAAGTGCGAGTGCGGGGGCTGAGCACCCGCTGACAGCCCGTGGGGCGGTCGGGTCGGCAACGACCCGGCCGCCCTGCCTGCGTCCGGAGTCAGTGCAGGACGAGAGTCACGGTGCCGACGCCGGAGTCGATGTCCGAGGTCCGAACGGTGACCGTGATCGTCCAGGTCCCCGGGAACCCCAACGGGGCGCCGTTGACCACGTAGTGGCCGGCACTCGTCCTGGTGAGCGTCAACGGGATCGGCTCGATGCCGCGGGCGGGCAGCGCGGCGGTGGCGTCGACCTCTACCGGGTCCAGCGAGCCACCGCCGCCCGAGGTGGTCACGATGTTGATGGTCGGGCTCCCGGCCATCGCCGGGCTGATGCTGATCGTGGCGACCGGACCGGTCGGCAGCGTCACGCTGCCGCTCACCGACCCAGCCGCCATCGACATGCCGGGCATCCCCGACATGCCTGCCGACGAGCTCTCGATGTGTGGGTCGGAGACCACCAGCAACGCACTGAACACCAGCACCACCGCGGCGATGACCAGTTCGGCGGCCACCGACTGCCGCAGTCGACCGAGGACCGGCGGCGCCGGCTCGGCGGCCCGCATCGCGCCCAGCGACGCACCGGCCGGGGTCGTCCCGATCCCGGACTGGGTCCAGGCCTGGACCCGGCTCCGCCCGAGGTTGCCGAGCAGGACCAGCAGCACCAGTCCGCACGTCTTGGCGATGATCCAGTGGCCGTAGTCGCTGTCGGCCAGTGCGTGCAGGCTGCGCAGTTCCCGCCAGGCCTGGATCACGCCGGTGACCACGAGCAGGCCCACCGCCCACATCGCGGTGCGCGACCACCGCGCCAGCACCACCTCGAGCCCGGGCAAGGGCGCCGGCAGCAGGCGGGTGGCCAGCAGGGACAACCCGCCCAGCCAGGTGACCACACAGACCAGGTGGATCACGTCGTCGGCCACGGTCAGCGCCGGGACGTCGGACACCGAAGCGTGTCCGGCCCAGGAGAAGCAGGCCAGCAGCGCGACGCCGACCGCGGCGCACACGCCGTCGAGTCCCGGCAGGCGACGCGGCGTGGAAAGCAGCACTGCCAGCAGCACCGCCAGCACCAACCGCGCGATCGCGGCGTGCCCGAAGGTCGAGTGCAGCACTGCGCGGACCGCACCACCGGAGAAGACCTTGTGCACCGGGACGCCGTCGGCCAACGACGCCTGCAGCGGCAGCGCGACGACCGCCGTGATCGCGACCAGCGCCGCGCCCGCGACACCGACGAGCCGCACGAACCGGTCTCGCCGACCTGCCGGCCAGCAAAGCAGCACGAAGAACAATGTGCCGACCGAGCCGATCGCGCCGACGTAGCCGACCCACCGGTTCACCGCGGCCAGCGGCTGCGTCGAGCCCGGCGCGCCACCGCCCACGCTGATCGCCGGCGCCGCCCCGCCGCTCACATTGCCGACGGTGAACGGGATCGCCCCGGCGACCGGGTGGGTGTCGGCGGAGACGACCCGCCAGGAGAACACGTAGGCGCCGTCCGCCAGCTTGCCCGGAACGGCCACCGTCACCTTGGTCCCGGACTCCTGCGGGGCCGCCAGTGTCACGTCCGATCCGGTGCGGTCCAGCAGCCGGAACCCGTCGGGCACGAAGCTGACCGTCTCGCCGAAGGTCAGGCTGACGTGGTCCGGTGGGGCGGTCAGGCGGGCACCGGCGACCGGATCGGTGGACAGCAACTGCGCGTGGGCGAAGGCCGGACCGGCACCGACGACACCGATTCCGAGCGTGCCGAGGATCAGCAGCAGCAGCGCGACCAGGCGGCCGGCCGCGGTGCGCGCGAGCCTGGGCGCAGGCACGGCGAAGCCACGCTCCGTGCCGCACACGCCGCTGACCACAGGTCGGCGCCTCCCTCCGTGCCCAATGAGTCGTCTGTCGACCACCGTCGGTTCCCGGCTACCCGACCTTGATGTCCAGCGGAACCTCGTGCACCACCCCGGCGGTCTGGAACTCGACGAACAACCGGTACTCCCCGGCGGTCGTGAACAGCGAGGCCAGCGTGAGCACCGGACCGCCGACCGCGTTCGGGTCGGCCCTCGGCGGGTTCTCGTTCGGATGCACGTGCACGGCGGCCAGGTCGCCCTTCCGGAAGCCGGTGACGTGCGCGTACGACTGCAGGTACTGCTGCAGATCGCCGACACCGCGAGCGCCTTGAGTGAAGTGCAGATGCAGGTTCGGACCGTTGGCCTTCGCGGTTTGGTCCAGGCCCACCGTGTAGCCGGCCACGGAGGCCGTGCCGTAGGTCGGGGTGTACGGGGTGGGTCGGTAGGTGCCGGGGATACGCAGGTCGGAGCCGAGAATACGGTCGGCGAAGTTTCCGTCGGATTTCAACGCCTCGAACTCCGCGACCAGTCGGTACGGACCAGGCCTCGCGAACGTGATCGGCACCGACCACTTCCCGGTCTTCGGGTCCAGGCTCGGGTGGACGTGCTCGAAGCCGGTCAGGTCGCCACGGACGACGTACAGGTGCAGCAGCTTGGTCTGCTGGAGCGTGAAATCGGTCTGCGGCTTGCCGGTCGGACCGTTGATCACGAAGCTCAGCGTCCCGGCCTGGCCGGCTTTGTTCGGGGCGTGCAGGTCGACCAGCGAGTAGCCGTCGACGGTGTTCGTGCGGCCGTCGCCCTCGAAGGCGGCCATTTTCATGCCGGGCATGGACTCGCCGACGGCCTGCGCGACGTCCGGGCCGCTGTGCCCGCCGCACCCCGCGGCGGTCGACGCGAGCACCACCGCTGCCGCGGCGCTGCCCAGAGCCTTGACCCGCATCCTCAGGACCGCACCAGCCGCGCGATCGCCTCGGAGGCCTCGCGGACCTTCGCGTCGATGCCGTCCTGGCCGGGGCCGGCGTGCGCGACGCAGTGGCCGAGGTGCTCGGTGAGCAGGCCCAGCGCCACCGCCTGCAGCGCCTTGGTGGCCGCCGAGACCTGGGTCAGCACGTCGATGCAGTAGGCGTCCTCCTCGACCATCCGGCCCAGCCCCCGGACCTGGCCCTCGATGCGGCGCAGGCGCTTGAGCCAGACCTCCTTGTCGACCGTGTAACCGCGCGAGTGCTCGCCCGGTGGCTCGAGGTGGCGGCCGGACTGGTCCGCGCAGCAACCCGCGATGTCGCTCTCCACTGTGGCTCCCGCGCCGTGCCGATCGACGAGTCCCGAAGAGGGCCCGACCCTGCCGGTCGGGTTCGAGCCGGACCCTCTTGAGCACAAGTCGTCCGGAACCGCCCACCGGTTCCCGGTTACGGGGGTCTTCCCCCGGGGGCGCGGATCAGAGCTGGGACTTGGACCAGTCGACCGTCTGGAACGGGTAGTCGCTGCCGACGTCGAGCTGGATCGCGGTGCGCGAGCCCAGCGGGATCGTGGCCGGGTCGCCGGTGAACTTCGTGCCGTTCACGTAGGCGGTGACGGCACCGGTCTCGCTGCCGACGGCGTTCGCGTTCAGCGGCTGGCCCCAGATCGCGAAGAAGTCCCCGAGCGTGTAGGTCTTCGGGGTCGGCGACTCGATGTGGACGATGCCGTCGTTGGTGTGCGTGTGCAGCCAGTAGTAGCACTTGCTGGCCGCGGCGAACGGGCCGCCGGGACCTTGCGTGATCTGCGGAGTCACGATCCCGATGCCGGTCGGCACAGGGCGCAGGGTGCCGTTGACGTAGATCGCCAGGTGGGTGTGGATGTGGTAGGCCACCTGCTCGGACGCGTCGCAACTGACGCCGTTGACGGTGGCTCCACTGGCCGCCTTCTCCAGACCGGCCAGCACGGTGCCGGCCTCCAGCGGGATGCCCTCCGGGCCGGTGCCCGACGGGGCGGCCGAAGCGGCCGGGTCGGGCTTGTTCTTGTCCCCGCCACCCTTGTTCGCGACGCCGATCCCGATGCCGGCGCCCATCACGCCGACCACGACCACGACCAGTCCTCCGAACACGAACTTCCGCTTGCGTTCCGAGCGCTTCTGGGCCGCCCGCATCTCCGCGATCTTCCGGGCACGGTCGCTGTCCGGCTTACCGCTCTTGCCCATCAGGTTCCTCCACCACACTGTCCCGCCGGCCGATCATGCCGTTGCGGGACAACGTAGCGTCCGCGACTTGGATTGCCGCGGAGTACCTGCTGCGTGCGGGGACATTGCCCGCCTCAAGCCGGGTCGGGGACCGCGAGCACCACCAGGTTGTCGGGGTAGGAGTGGCTGGCGTGGTCGAAGACGCCGCCGCAGGTGACCAGGATCAGCCGCAGCGGGCCGTCGGTGGTGAACAGTTGGTCGGCGGGCAGCAGGTCGCGCGGGTACTTCTTGTAGTCGACCACGCGCCAGCGGGTCACGGTCCCCGAGCCGTCGGCGAGCAGGACGTGGTTTCCGTCGCGCAGTCGGCGCAGGTTGACGAAGAAGCCGATGCCGTACTTGTCCGAGTCGACATGGCCGTCGATGACCACCGCCCCGGACGCATCGCCGGGCTTCGCGCCGCCCTGCCACCAGCCGAGCATCGTGGGGTCGTCCGGGATGCCGAGGCTGCCGTCGGCGGCGGTGGTCACCGGCAGGACCGGTGCGCCCGCGCCGAGCTCCGGCAGCGTCAACTGGTGCGGCGCGGCCGAGTCGTCCGGGGCGGCTGACGGGTCCGGCGTCGGCATCGGCGCAGCGGGCGATTCGGCGGCCACGCTGATGCCGCTCGAGGCTGCGGGTGGAGCCGCCGGGAGTGCCATGATCGCGCCGTAGCCGGCGATCAGCGCCCCGGCGGCCAACGCCAACCGCGCACCCGGACCGCTGGGCGCGGACCCGGTGCGGCGGGGCGTCTTGTCCGTCATTCGGGCCGGCGGCTCAGCGGCGGACGAGTCGACGCGCAGCCAGCGCGGCCACGCCCAGACCAGCACCCAGGGCCGTCAACGGGACGACCGGGACGGTCGAGGAACCCTCGGAGGCCTGCCCGCCGGTGCCCGCCTTGACCATGCTCGGCGCGGGGGCCTTGCTCGGCGCGGGGGCCTTGCTCGGCGCGGCGGCCTTGCTCGGCGCGGGCGCCGCGCTGGTAGCCGCGGCCTTCGCGGTCGGGGCGGCTGCGGCCTTTGCCGCGGGCTGCAACTTCAACGTGGGTGCCGGGTGGGCCGGTTCGGGGGCGCCGGCGGGCGCCTGCTCGATCCAGCGCACGACGTTGCCGTCGCTGTAGGTCTGCAGCGCCTTGAATACGATCGTCGGGGACATCGGCAACTTGTCGACCTTTACCGGGAACTGCACCGAGTCGTCACCGCTGATGGTGCCACCGGAGAAGACGATCTTGTCCGGGCTCACCTGGCTGGTCCACCCGGCCGGTGCCTGGGCGGTCACGCCGGTCAACGGAGTGTCGGTGGGCAGGTCGATCTCGACCTGCTTGGTGCTGGCGTCGGCCTCCTCGTTGGGGACCTTGAACGTCAGCGTGGCAGAGCCGCCTTCCTGCGCACCGGGGCTGTGCACGGTCACGTGCGCCGAGGCTGCCGCCGCCATCAGGACGACCAGAGCGGCGGCCGCAGCCGGGACCGCGGCGGTACGTCCGAGTCGGACGCCGCGGATCGGACGAGAGGACTCCGTACTCAACTTCTGCCTCCTGCTGATCGAAGCGGGCACCGGGGGCGGGTGCCCGAGGATCCTCGTCCGGAAAATTCCGGTACTCGGACACGGTGCAGGTCGCCGGGCAGAAAGTTCAAGTTCCCCCGATTCGGCCGGATTTGCCTGGTTCGGGGGGAGATTTGACCTTTTGCTCCTTCAGGTGGTCTCCAAGTCGCCCTCATCAACGTCGTGGAACCGCCGGGACGGCGCCGACGACTCCTCCGGTATGGGATGCGAGATGTGGCGGGAAGCGCTCTCGGCGGGGGCCGACGGCGAACCGCTCGGGGTCGAGGAGTCCTTGCTGCAGGCGCATCTGCGCAGATGCGCGGAGTGTGCCGCCTTCGAGGCCGGTACGCGCCGGGTGCACCGCGCGACGCGGGTGCACGCCAGCGAGCCGGTCCCGGACCTGACCGCCGCGATCCTCGACCAGTGGGCGGCCGATCGGCCGCAGCCGGGTCGGGCAACGGTGCTGCTCCGTTGGGTGCTGGTGCTGGTCGCCGCGCTGGAGATGGGGCTGGCGGCCCCCGAACTGCTCGGGCCGTGGCACGCCGTCGGCGAGTTGGGCACGTGGGAGGCCGCCTCGGCGGTGGGATTCCTGTCCGTCGCCGCCAGGCCGCGCTGGGCGGCGCAGATGCTCCCGATGCTGAGCGTCGCGACCCTGCTGACCGTCATGGTGATCGCCCACGACTTCGCGTTGGGCACCGTGGCGATCTCGCAGGAGTGGCCGCACGCGTTGCTGGTAGCCGGCGTCACCGCGTTGGCCGCCATCGCTCGGCTGAACCGTTCGTCGACTCCGCCGGACCCGCGCCGCACCGCGTGGGTGGGCGGCGGCACCGGCCACCGTGCCCGCCTCCACCGCGCCGCCTGACACAGCACCGGACGTCCGTCCGCCGCTGCCGCCCCGGCACCGGCCCAATCGGCTCGTCCCGGTGCTGCGGTGGGGGCTGGTGCTGCTCGCGTTGGTGGGAATCCGTTACGGCATCGAGGGTCTGCGCATCCCCAGCACCGCGGACCGGGAGCTGGCGGCCTGGCAGATCGCGACCGCGGTCGGGCTGCTGACGGCCGCGTGCCGGCCGGTCGCGTCCGAGGCCTTGCTCCCGACGTTGGCCAGTGCGGTCGGGCTCACCGCGGCGGTGAGCGTCCGCGACATCGCACAAGGCCGGACCTCGACGCCGCAGGAGTCGCCGCACCTGTGGTTGGTGATCGCGTTCGCGGTGACCGTCGTGCTGTGGATGGCCGCCGACGGCCGCGCCGAGGCCGGCTCGGAGCCCGTCAGGAGTTGGCGGGCAGCGGGATCGTCGGGGACGGCGTCGGAATCGTCACCGGGGTCCCGTAGCCGGTGAAGTTCATGGTCAGGTCCAGCCCGCCGCCGGGCGTCGGGGAGATGATCTCGAGCCGGACCGGACGCTGCTGCGAGTCGACCCAGACGTCGACCGAGAGCGGCTTGATGGACAGCGACGGGTAGATCTGGCCGAGCGCGGCGCGGGCGGTCGAGTCCAGCGCGGTCGTGCTCGCCAGCTCGGCGGCGCTGACCTCACCGACGTAGTGCGAGGTGCTCGGCAGGCTCGTGCCCTCGGTGGTGAGGTGCACGTTCCGGGAGGCCTGCAGCAGCTTCAGCTCGACCCGCGGGTCGAGCTGGTCGAGCTGGGTCTGCAGGCCGGTGGCCGCCGCATTTCCCGAGGCGTTGGCCGGGACGACCGCCCAACTGCGACCGGAGTCCCACCGGACCGACTGGACGTAGAGCTGCCCGCCCACCGACCGGAACTCCATCGAGCCGGAGTCGTAGCCCATCGTCATCAGCTTGGTGACCTTGGCATCCAGCGCGATCGGGGAGCCGCCCAGGGTGCCCTGCCCGTTCGGCCAGGCCGACATCATGTCGCTGCCGCCGACCGTGAACGTGTAGCTGACACCGGAGATCGAGTTCAGGGAGTCCGCGATCGAGCCCAGGGTGGCCGCCGCGACCGGCGCCCCGGTGGCGCCCGCATCGGGCGTCAACGTCGGGGTCGTGGTCCCCATGGCCATCCCGGCCATGCCCGCCGTCGAGCTCGCAGCGGCCGGCGCGGTCGGGACACTGACCCCCGACGTCGAACCGCTGCCGCAACCGGCCAGGACGAGGGCCGAGGTGAGCGCGGGCACCGCTCGGGCAAGCCGCCGCAGCCCCACGGATCGCGCCACCCCAGCCCCCTGTTCCGACCGCCATGGTCGCGCCTACACCGATTCAGACGTCAGCCCGAGCGCGATAGTTCCCTGTTGATCTTGGTGGCGCCTTGGAGCGCCGATTACCCCGGGCCCACCGGTTCGGGGCGTTCCTGCCCAGATCAGGACAGCTGGGCTGGGGCTTTTCGGGCGTTGCAGTGCATGATTCCGTGATGAGGCTAAAAGAGAGCGCGCGTTTCGCCTGGACGGGCGTCGTGGCGAACAAGATGCGCTCGCTGCTGACCATGCTCGGCATCATCATCGGCGTCGCCTCGGTCATCACCCTGGTCGCGGTCGGCACCGGTTCCAACGCCGCCGTCCAGGCCTCGATCAACCGACTCGGCTCCAACAGCCTCTTCGTGCTGCCGACCGCCACGGTCGCCGGCGGCCAGGGCAGCGCATTCCTGGCCCAGGCGCGGCGCATGCTCGGGCTGAAGGCCTCGCCGGACAACAACACCCGCTACCGCAAGCCGGTGCTGACCATGGAAGACGCGGCGGCGGTCGTCGACAACCCCGAGACGCCCCACGTGACCGGGGTGACCCCGGCGGTCGTCGTGCGCTCGGTCCCCACCGTGCTCGGCAGCTCCTCGCACACCACCCAGATCATCATCGGCGCCACTCCGGCGTACCTGACGATCAACAACGACACGATCGCCGCCGGTTCGCTGTTCACCGACGCGGACTACCTGGCCCACCGCCGCGTCGCGGTGGTCGGCACCAGCGTCGCCGCGGACCTGGTCGACGGCGACTCCGCCGAGTTGGTCGGAAAGACCATTCGGATCAACGGCCAGCCGTTCCTGGTCACCGGGATCTTGGGGTCGAAGGGCTACTCCGGCCAGCAGGATCTCGACGACAAGATCTTCGCGAACGAGAGCGCGGTCGCGGACAGCCTGTACGGGTACTACCCGCCCGGCCAGTCGCCGTTGAGCGCCCTGGATGTCCAGGTGGAGCCCGGCCACAGCGCGGACGCCCAGATCGAGGTCACGAAGCTGCTGCTGAAACGGCATCAGGTCGACATGGCGAACCCCGACTTCGTGGTGTTCAACCCCTCCGCGGTCCTGGCCGCCGGGTCGTCGGCCAACAAGACGTTGACGATCCTGCTCGCTGCGGTCGCCGGCATCTCGCTGCTCGTCGGCGGTATCGGCGTCATGAACATCATGCTGGTCTCGGTGACCGAGCGAACCCGGGAGATCGGCATCCGGAAGGCCATCGGCGGCAACCGGCGGGACATCATCGCCCAGTTCCTCGGTGAGGCCGTGATCCTGTCCATGATCGGCGGAACGATCGGCGTGGTGATCGGGGTGACCGTGGCCCACTTCCCGATCGCCGGCGTGCAACCCCAGATCGCGCCGTACTCGATCTACCTGGCCTTCGGCGTCTCCCTGTTCACCGGCCTGTTCTTCGGCTTCTACCCGGCCAGTCGCGCGGCATCGCTACGCCCGATCGAGGCGCTCAGATATGAGTGATTGAGCCGAGGGGAGCGGGCGCCGCTCACCAAGGAGCCACAGCCGCGAGCTTGCGAGCGGCGGCCGCTCCCGAGGCGATTGAAGGCTCGTTGACGAGCGGCGCCCCGGCGCCGCGAGGAACACAGCACTTAACTACGGCAGCTCCCGAAAATAGCCTCTGCAGAAACGGAGGATTCGCCGTCACCATTTCATCGTGGACGGAAGGTGATCGACGAGCCGCGTCGGTCCACGGAACTGTTGGTGCCGGGCGCGAGATCGGAGCAGGCCTAACACCGACTCGGACCTGCAGCAGCAGTTGGCTCTGGACGCGTTCGGGAACCCGGGGTGGGCCGCTCGACGCTCTACCGCTCCTTGAGCGAGGCCCACTGAAAGCAGCCCGTCGTGCGCACGATTGCTAATACGTGTTTGGGGACCGGCAGGGCTGCCGGTCCCCAAACAGGATGTTCTTGATTTTTGACGTGCTAAGCGTTGCTCGGACGTTCTCCGATTATCTACTTGATCGTTCCCGATGCGATGTCGAACGTGTTGCTGGTGCCGTCGGACGAGCTGATGGAAAGCACCCCGTCGGCCTCACTGAGGATCTTCAGCGTACTGCCGACCACGGCTGGCAAGGAGTAGTAGGTGCTGCTGAGTTCAGCTCCGTCCACGGTGCCCTGGTATACGTGCACGTACAGGCCGGGCTGTCCGTTCGGGCGGTCCGTCCGTCGTTGAGCTTCGAACGAATGGACTAGATCACCTCATCATTTTGATGACCGGAAAACTTCCTCCTCGCTGCGTGGCCGAGCTTCTTGCCGGGGTTTGAGGTGATCGTTTAGAAGAATGTCC
>DATASX010000078.1 GCA_036269075.1 Sporichthyaceae bacterium | reverse complement strand
CCGCGACTCCGGTTGCGTGTTCACCGGCTGCGATCGTCCCGCGCCGTGGTGCCAGGCCCACCACCGGATCCACTGGTCCGCCGGGGGCGCCACGGACCTGTCGAATCTCCTGCTGTTGTGCGACCGGCACCACGACGTCGTGCATCACCAAGGCTGGGACGCCGAATTCGGGGCGGACGGTCACCCCGAACTACGGCCCCCGGCGTGGGTGGACCCCGAACGAAAACCAAGACGCAACCAGCACTGGCAGACCCGGACCGCGCTGCACCTGCGCTGAGCCGCGCCCGGCCACCTGCAAAGATCGTGGCCCGTGAAGGGAAATCGAGCCTTGGTCACCGGAGGCGCGTCCGGGATCGGACGGGCCGCTGCTCATCTTCTGGCGGCGGCCGGTGCCGCGGTGATAGTCGCCGATCGCAACGGGCCCGGTGCGGAAACGGTGGCGGCGGAGATCGGCGGGACGTCGGTCGTTCTCGACGTCTCCGATCCGGCCGCCTGGCAGGACTTCGCGGACCGCATCGCTGATGAACCGTTGCAGTACGCCGTGCTGAATGCCGGGATGCTCAGCGGCGTCGGCCGGCTCGCGGAGATGACGGCCGAGGTCTTCGACCGGGTCATGGCCGTCAACGTCGGCGGGGTTGTGCACGGACTGCGGACCCTCGCGCCGCTGATGGCCCGACATGGTGGGGGTGCCGTCGCGGTGACCGCCTCGCTGGCCGGTCTCGTCCCGTTCCCGTCGGATCCGTTTTACAGCCTGAGCAAGCACGCGCTGATCGGGTTCGTCCGCAGCGTGGCGCCGCAACTCGAGGCCGACGGGGTGCGGGTCAACCTGGTGTGCCCGGGGATCGCGGACACACCGTTGGTCGTCGGGGCCATGCGGCAAGCTCTGGAGGACAGCAACTTCCCCATCCTCACGCCGCATCAGGTCGCCACGGCCATCATGGACGCATTGCTGCTGGCGGAGACCGGGCAGGCGCTGGCCGTCCAGCCCGGACGCGAACCGATCCGTTTCCGGTTCCCCAACGTCCCCTCCCCACTGGTGGACGGGGCCACCGGCGTCCGCCCACCGGACCTGCGACCGGCGAAGGACCTGGGATGATCGCGATCAGCCCGTGCCCGTGAGCCTGCAGGACCGCCGGGCCGCGTTGGCGGCGCGGTTCCCGACATGGGAACCCCTGACGCTGGACGCCTTCCTGGACCGATGCGCCGCCGAGTTCGGCGAGCGCCCGCTGGTAATCAGCGACGACCGGACGCTCACGTACGCGGCGGTCGTCGACTGGTCACGTCGGCTCGCCGACGGCCTGGCGGCGCTCGGGGTCCGGCCCGGCGATCGGGTCGGCATGTTGATGGCCAACCATCTGGAGTTCGCGCCGGTGAAGTTCGCCATCGCCCGCGCCGGGGCCGTGGCGATCCCCTTCAACTTCCTGTACCGCCTCGACGAACTGGCCTTCGTGCTGCGCCAGTCCCGCTGCAACGTTCTGGTGACCATGACCGGCTTCGCCGGCCAGGACCAGCTCGGCATGCTCGATTCCCTCGCCCCCGGTTGGGAATCCGAGAACCCAGCAGGGTTCCCGGACCTCCGCGCGGTCGTGCTGTTGTCGACCGATGGCCGCGACCGCGCCGGCGTCCGGACGGTCGACGGCCTGGCGCAACTCGGGGCCGCCACGCCGGGCGCAGCCGGCCACACGGTGTCGCCCGCCGCGGTCGGCGACATCCTCTACACCTCCGGCAGCACCGGCTCCCCGAAGGGCGTCATGGTCGGCCACGACGCCGTGCTGCGCACCGGCTACGCCTCCGCGCTGACCCGCGGCTTCGAGGATGGCCGCCGGGTGCTGTTCTCCCTGCCCTGCTACCACATGTTCGGCTACGTCGAAGGGCTGCTCGCGGCGATGTTCGTCGGCGGGGCGATCGTGCCCCGGCTGATGTTCTCCGCCGCCGACCACTTGGCCGCGGTCGAACGGCACCACGCCTCCGACGTCCTTTGCGTGCCGACGATGACCGTCGCTCTGGTCGAGCACCCGGCACGCCACGACCACGACCTGTCCTCGCTGTTCGCGATCCTGTCCGGGGCCGCCCCGGCGCCGGTCTGGTTGTGGGAGAAGGTCCGCGCCGAACTCGGCGTCACCGAGATCACCACCGGCTACGGGATGACCGAGACCGGTGGCGCGATGACGCTGACGCGGCCGGAGGACCCGCCGGAACGGCACTCCGGCACCGTCGGGCGCCCGAAGACCGCCGGTGTCGCCGGGCTTCCCTCCGGCGCGCTGTGCGAGTACGCCACCGTCGACCCGATCACGAGCGAGCCCCTGCCCGAGGGCATCGAGGGAGAACTGCGCTCGCAGGGACCGACCCACATGCACGGCTACTGGGACGAGCCTGAGCAGACCGCGACGACGCTGCACGACGGGTGGGTGCACTCCGGCGACCTGGGCCGGGTCGGACCCGACGGCTACCTCCGGCTGACCGGCCGCAGCAAGGAGCTCTACAAGAGCGGCGGCGAACTCGTGATGCCCAAGGAGATCGAGGACCTCGTCACGGCGGCCCCCGGGGTGAGTCAGGCTTATGCCGTAGGGGTTCCCGACGACGTGTGGGGCGAGATCGGGTTCCTCTGGATCGTGCCCGAGCCGGACGCGAGCCTCGACCCGGACACGTTGCTGGCGCTGTGCCGCGACAAGCTGGCCAGGTTCAAGGTCCCGAAGCACGCCGGGTTGATCCAGCCGGCGGACCTGCCCACCACCCCCACCGGCAAGGTCCAGAAGTTCGCCCTGGTCCGGCTTGCGGCCGAACGGCTCCGCGCTCCCGCAGCGCAGGCCGATCCGGAGAATGACGGCAACTGATCGCGGAGCGCGTCGGGACGGGAGCGGGAATGGCCGAGTTGATCGTGGTGGAGCAGGACGGGCCGTTGACTGTGCTGACGTTCGACCGGCCGCCGTTGAATCTGTGGGCAGCCGAGATGAGCGAAGCATTCGGTGCGGCCCTGGACGAGGTGGAAGCACAGCGGCCCCGCGGGTTGTTGCTGCGGGCGCAGGGTCGGGTGTTCACCGGCGGCGTCGACGTCCGGGAGTTCGTCGGGGTGGACCGCCCCACCGGGCAGGCGCTGGCGCGGGAGTTGCTGCGGTACGCGCAGCGGTTGGCGGATCTGCCGTGCCCGACGGTGTTCGCCGCGCACGCGCTTTGTCTGACCTGGGGTTTCGAGTTGGCGCTGGCCTGCGACCTCGTGCTGGCCGCCGAGGGCGCGGCGTTCGCATTGGTCGAGCGGGTCGTCGGCCTGAGCCCGTTCATGGGCGGGCCGCAGCGGTTGGCGTTGCGGGTCGGCCCGGCACGGGCGAAGGAGTTCGTGATGACCGGCGACCGGTACGACGCGAAGATGCTGTGCGACTGGGGCGTCGTCAACCGGGTCCTGCCCGTCGAGGGCTTCGACGAAGCTGCCCGGGCCTTCGCGATGACGTTGGCCGAGGGGCCGACGATGGCCCACGCGATGACCAAACGCCTGGTCGACACGGCTTGTTCGGCCGGGGAACCGGCGGCCGCCGCGATCACCCCGGAATTGGCCGGCGCCCTGTTCGAAACGGCGGACGCGAACAACGCCATCGCCTCGTTCCTGCGCGACGGCCCCGGCAGAGCCACGTACACCGGCAGCTGACGCAGCGTCAGGTTGAACCGGGCGGCCGCCGCAACTCGTGCTCCAAAGCGTCCAGTTCCGTTCCCCCGGCCATCTGGCGGGTCAGCTCCGGCAACGTGATCGCGGCCTTGTCGAAGCAGCCGAGGCTGCGTCCCCGGTTGAGCAGCAGGAACCGATCGCCGACCGGGTAGGCGTGGTGCGGGTTGTGGGTGATCAGCACGACGCCCAGCCCGCGGTCGCGGGCCCGGGCCACGAACCGCAGGACCATCCCGGCCTGCTTGACCCCGAGCGCGGCGGTCGGCTCGTCGAGAATCAATGCCTTCGCGCCGCGGTGCACCGCCCGGGCGATCGCCACGCACTGCCGCTCGCCGCCGGACAGGGTGCCAACCGGTTGCTCCACGTCGCGCACGTCGATGCCGAATTCCGCAAGCGCGGATCGGGTCAGTGCCTTGCCGCGGCTGCGATCCAGCCGACGCAGAACCCCGTGCCCGGCGACCGGTTCGGCACCGAGGACGAAGTTGCGCCATACGCTCATCAACGGGACCAGCGCCAGATCCTGGTAGACAGTCGCGATGCCCCGGTCGAGCGCCTCCCGCGGCGAGCGGAACCGCACCGGGGCACCGTCGATCCGCAACTCGCCGCGATCGTGGCGATGCACCCCGGCCAGAATCTTGATCAGCGTGGACTTCCCGGCCCCGTTGTCGCCCAGCACGCAGGTCACCTCACCGGCGGTGACGACCGCGGACACGTCAGCCAGTGCGACCACGGTGCCGTAGTTCTTGCCGATTCCGGCGACCTCGATCAACGCGGTCGTCATGCGGCCCGCTCGGCCCGCTGCCGGAAGGCCTTGTTCACCGCGACCGCGGCCAGCAGCATCACGCCGAGGAACAATTGGAACCAGTCGCTGTCCCACTGCGCGTAGACGATGCCCTGCCGGGTCATGCCGAAGATCAACGCACCGATCGCGGCGCCGACCGCAGAACCGAATCCGCCCGTCAGCAGGCACCCGCCGATCACCGCGGCGACGATGTACTGGAACTCCAGGCCGATGCCCTGATTGGCCTGCACACTCGCGTTACGCAGCAGGGTGATCGCGCCGACGATCCAGCCGGCGAACGCCGTCGTGGCGAACAGCGCGATCTTCGTGCGGGCCACCGGCACGCCGACCGCCCGTGCACCGATCGCGGACCCGCCGACCGCGAAGACCCAGTTGCCGAACCGGGTCCGGACCAGCACCCAGGCCGCGACGGCCGTGACCACTGCCCACCACAGGATCGAGATCTCGTACTCGGTGCCGCCGATGTTCACGGTCGAGGCGAACAACCGGGCCGCGGAGGTGAAGCCCGCGCGGTCCCGCAGGCCGGACACCTGCACGGTCCCGGTCACCCGTCGGGTGACGCCGAGGTTCAGTCCTTGCAACGCCAGGAACGTACCCAGGGTGACGATGAAACTGGGCAGCCCGGTGCGGACCACCAGCAGTCCGTTGAACGCCCCGACCGCCAGCGCGAACAGCAGCGAGACGCCCAGCGCGGGCCAGATGTTCAGGCCCTCCCGGGTGACCAGCAGGGCGGTCACCAGCGCGGTGGACGCGGTCATCACCCCGGCCGAGAGGTCGAACTCCCCACCAATCATCAACAACGCCACCGCAACGGCCATGACGCCGAGCGTCGAGGCGTCGTCCAACCAGTTCGCGACCCCCAGCCGGCTGAGGAAGTGCGACGTGACGACCGAGAAGAACCCGAACACGGCCAGCGCGCCGAGAGCCGCCCCGACCTCGGGACGGGCGATCAGCCGATCGGCGACCCGGCGGACGGTCACCGCGTCCCGCGGGCGGCATAGGTCGCGACGGTGTCGACGTTGGCCTTGTCGACGAACGCGGGGCCGGTCAGCACGGGCTTACCCCCGCCGACTGTGTTCGCGTTCTCCTTGTACAGCTGCAGAAACAGGATCGGCAGGTAGCCCTGCAGGTAGGGCTGCTGGTCGACGGCGAACACGAGGTCGCCGGCCTTGATCGCGTTGACCACGTCGGTGTTCAGGTCGAAGGTGGCCACCTGCGCCTTGCTGTTCGCCGCCTTGGCCGCAGCCACCGCACCGGCTGCGATCTGCGAGTTCAGCGCGAGCACCGCGTCGATCTGCGGGTCGGCTTCCAACGCGCCGCGGATCCGGGCCTGCGCGTCGGTCGGGTTGCTGATGTCGACCTGCACGGTGGTGGTGTTGCCGAACGTGCGCTTGGCGCCGTCGCAGCGCTGGTTCAGGCCGATGTTGCCTGCCTCGTGGATGACGCAGAGCAGCTTCGTCCTACCGGCTTGCTTGAACCGCGTGCCGGCCTGCTCCCCGGCGATGCCCTCGTCCTGCCCGACGTGGGTCAGCGCGCCGAACTCGGCGCTGCGCTGTTCGCCGGAGTTGATCGTGATGACCGGGATCCCCGCGTGCACGGCGTTCTGGATCGAGGTGCGCAATGCATCGGGGTTGGCCATCGACACCACCAGGCCGTCGACGTGCTGGGCGATCGCGTTGTCGATCAGCTTGGCCTGGGCGCCGGGGTCACCGTCCGAGCGGTAGTCCACCGAGACGCCGAGCTTTTCGCCGGCTGCCTGCGCCCCGTTCTTCACCACGCTCCAGAACGCGTCGCCGGCCGTGCCGTGCGTGATCACCGCGAAGTGCAGGCTGCTGGGGCTCGCCGCGACGGTGGCCCCACCGGCCTCGGGTTTGCTCGACGAGCCGCTACCGCAACCGGTCAGCGCCAGCGCGCCGGCGAGCACGGCCGCGACGACGCCGGCCCGACGACGGCGTCCAGTTCGGCGATCGGACATCGGTTGCCTCCACTGCACCTTGCGGCGGACCACGCGGACGCCGCCCGCCTACGGGCGTGCTCCTGAGCCTGCCACCGCTCGCCGCTCCGACCACGGAGGCGCGGCGACGGCGGGGTCAGTGACGGTCCGTCAGCTCAATATCTCGACGATACCGCTGGTGCCGTCGACGCGGACCCGGTCGCCGGTCCGCAGCCGCCGGGTGCCGTCGCCGGTGTTCACCACCGCCGGGATCCCGAGTTCCCGGGCCACCATCGAGGCGTGCGAGAGCGCGCCGCCGATGTCGACGACCAATGCGGAGGACACGAACATGATCGAGGACCAACTCGGGTCGGTGCACGGGGCCACCAGCACCTCGTCCGGCCGGAAATCGGCGGTGTCCGAACTCTCCAGCACCCGAACCACGCCCTCGACCACCCCGGCGCTGACGCCGATGCCGGTGATGGTCGGCCCGGTCGGGATCGGCCCGTCGACCGGCACGCAGTCCCCGCGCCAGGCCGGTGGGATCGACAGCGTCCGGTAGACCTCGCGGCGGGCCCGCCTGCGGTCCACCAAATCGCCGGTGTCGGCCGGCAGTTGCCCGGTGAGTTCCTTCGTGGTCAGGAAGAACACGTCGTCGGCGGCGGCGAGCACCCCGTCGGCGACCAGCAGTTCCCCGACGCGCCGCGCGGCCGCGCGGGCGACGTCGATCGACTGCAGGAACGACCGCTTCCCGACCCCGCGCAACGGGATCCGCCGCGCGCAGACCGCGAACAGGCCCCGGACGGCCGGGCGCGCCGGCCGCGGCACGGCCGCGAGGACCTCGGCCTCCAATCGCAACCGGGTGGCCCGTTGCCGGGCCGCCACGTCCCGCGGGTCCTCCCGGTCGCGGTAGGTCTCCAACAAAGCCTCCAGGATCTCCGGGCGCTCCCGCCAGACCCGGCTGGAGACCTCGCCCTCCAGCGGCCCGTGGAACCCGTGCTCGGCGACGATCGCGGCCAGGGTGGTCCGCCCGTGTGCGGCCTGCCAAAGTTCCTCGACGACCAGGACCTCGGCGAAACCGGTGTAACCGGATGACAGCGCGGCCATGTCGCCGACCCCGACCTTCGCGGTCAGCCGCTCCAACGCCTGGTACAGCGGTTGGACGACGGCGATCACCGCGGTGGTCTGCAGCGCCAACGTGCTCGCGAAGTTCTGCTCGGCCGCGGCGAACAACCGGCGTGCCCCGGCCAGGTCCAGGGCCGGGGCCGCAGTCACCGACTCGCGCCACCAGCGCCGGGTCCGCTCGGCCTCCCGACGCAGCCGGCCGGGGGCGAGCGCCATGACCTCCGGAAGCCGACGAGCGATCGCCGGGTACCGGTGCCGCGTCGGAGCGAACTCGAGCGTGTGCGGGGGTTCGCCGAGGATGCTGCGCACGGCCTCGGCGCCGGAGGTGCCCGGCATCCGGTCGCCCAGCAGCGCGAGGAACTCGATCCGCATCGCGGCCCGGCCGTGGAAGGACTTGACCCAGGCCTGGTCCGGATCGGTCGGTGGCCGCATCTCCTCGGCGTCGAGCACGCCGAGGTTGTACGCGGCCCGGCGCAGCGCGGCCTCGCCCGCCCCGGCCCACAGGGTCCAGGCCAGCGGCGTGAGCACTCCAGGTGCGGTCTCACCGAAGTTGACGGTGGTCCAGTGCGCACCCGGCGGGCTCGCGTGGTGCAGCGGGTCCCAGTCCACCGCGGTGCCCACCGGCGGCAACTCGGCCCGCCGGCTCCAGACCGTCTCCGGCCGTGCTTGCAGGAGCCACAACCGCTCCTCGTCGATCGCCCACTCGATGTCCATCGGCCGACCGAATGCCTTCTCGACCCGACGGCACAGGTCGGCCAGCTCGCGGATCTGACCGTCCGTCAGCGCCGGTCGGCCGGCCAGTTCGGTCGCCACGGCAGCCAGTTGCACGCCCGGCGCGCCGGCCACGGCGCGATGGGCGACGCTCTTGTCCCCGACCTCGGCACGGACCTCGCTGCCGGCCTTGCCGATCCAGTACCGATCGACGCCCACGTCGCCCCGGACCACACCCTCGCCGAGGCCCAACGCCGCCTCGACGTAGACAGTGTCGCGGTCACCGGTTGCCGGATCGAGGGTGAGCGCGACCCCCGCGGCGTGCGGGTCCACCATCCGCTGGACCACCACTGCCATCGCCGGCACCGCGGTGTATCCCAGGCGCTCGCGGTAGGTGACGGCGCGGTCCTGGTAGAGGCTCGCCCAGCAGTCGACGACAGACCGCAGCACCTGTTCGGCCCCGCAAACCGCCAGGTAGGTGTCCTGCTGGCCGGCGAACGAGGCGTCGGCGGTGTCCTCGGCGGTCGCCGACGAGCGGACGGCCACGGGGACGTCGGCGCCCAACGTGAGGTAGCCACGGCGGATCCCGTCGGCAACCTCGGGCGGCAGCGCGGTCCCGGTGATCAGCGCCCGCGCGTCCGCCGCGGTGGCGGTGCCCAGGCCGGTGCCGTGCGCGGCGGAGTAGGCGTCGGTGGTCACCACGAACCCGGCCGGGACGTCGAGCCCGGCGGCCGCCAGGGCGGCGAGTCCGGCCGCCTTGCCGCCGACGCGCCCGGCGCTCAGCCCGGCGCAGTCGGCCAGGGCGAGTACGAATCGATTTTCCGGGCCGGCGGTCACGCGCACTTCCTAACGGCTCCCGAACTGCTTGGACAAGTCCATTTGCCGATCCGGAGTGCTTGACCGGCAAGCCCCGAACCCGGAGACTGAACATAGCGTCCAGTCACGTCGTCCACCAGCTCCGGCGGGAGTCCGATGGCCCTGCTCTCCGAACCGGTCCACGCGGCCGGGACGGCCGCCGAACCGGGCCGCCCGGCCGCGGATCTGCGCGGGGGTGTCACCGTCTGGGCCGCGATCGCCGTGGCCTGGCTGCTGGTCGTCGGGCAGGCCGTGGCGCGGTGGATCGCCTCACCGAGCCAGTTCTCCCCGGCCCCGAACGTCGGCCCGGACCACCTGAGCACCGGCCACCTGGTCGCGCTGCGGGTGTTCGAGCTCATCAGCGTGGGCGTGCTCGCGGGCTTCGTGTGGTTCTGCGTCGTCCAACCGGTGCGCCGGACGGGTCGACTCAGCCTGGACGGCAAGTTCGTGATCGGCGGCCTGGTCGCGTTCTGGGCCGACGCGTTCCTGAACATCCACACGTACCTGTTCGCGTGGAACAGCCACAACGTGAACCTCGGGGTGTGGAGCAGGTTCATGCCGTTCCACGCGGCCGGTGAGTCCACCCGCTACGCCGAGTCGGCGCTGTGGGGCCCGCCGATGTACGTGTACTTCTGCGCCGGCGTCGCGATCGTGGCCTGCCGGTGCGCCGCGCCGGTGCGCCTGCGCTACCCGGCCCTCTCCAACGTCAGCCTGTTCACCTTGATCTGGTGCGGCGAGTTCGCGTTCGACTTCGTCGTGGAGAACGTCGCGATCCGCGCCACCCAGGGCTACGCGTACGCGCAGACCTACGGCCCGCTGACTCTCTGGAAGGGCTCGGTCAACCAGTTCCCGCTCTACGAGTCGATGTTGGTCGCCAGCCTCGGCTGCCTGTTCACCTGGATGCGGATGCAGGCCCTGGCCGACCCGGAAGGGTTGTCCCCGGTGGAGCGCGGTTTCCGGCGTTGGCATCCCGCACTGCAGGGGCCGGTCCGCACGCTCGCGGTCATCGGCTTCTGCGTCGTCTCGATCGTCGTGATCTACCACCTGACGTTCAACTGGCTGGGCCTGGTCGGCACCAGCCATGCACACCTGCCCAGTTACCTGCTGGCCGGCTGAAGGCGGAACGAATGCTTGGTCTCGACAACCCTGGTCCGATCGATTTCAACAGTCCGGTTCCCGGCTACGGGAAGATCCTCCCGGCGGACAGCCCGCACTTCCGGGTGTCGAACTTCGGCGGTTGGTTCTTCCTGTTCTGGGCGGGCCTGCTGGTCGTCGCGATCGCCCTGCCGTGGTGCATCAACCAGGCCGTCAAACACAAGCGGTACCTGCCGATCCTCACCCTGGCCGCAGGCGTGGTCACCTCGCTCGGTGAGCCCATGCTCGACCTGGTGGGCCACCTGCGGTGGGCGGAGAATCTGCAGTCCTCGCACTACCACAACTTCGGGATCCACATACCGCTGCTGATCCCACCCTGCTACGGGCTGTTCATGGGCCTGGAGGCCTACTGGATCTGGTCGATGATCCAGCGCGGGTTGACCGTGAAGAACATGTACATGATCTTCGCCGCCGTCGGGCTGTCCGACGCCGTGATGGAGATGCCGGGCCTGGCCCTGGGCGCCTACAAGTACTACGGGCACCAGCCCTTCATGTTCTGGAAGTTCCCGTTCTACTGGTCCTTCACCAACGCCGCCTCGATCATGACGGTCGCGGTGCTGGTCCACTTCACCTGGCCGTTGGTGAAGGACTACCCGGCCAAGCGCCTGCTGGTCATCCCGTGCGGAATCATCGCCACGACCATGGCCGAGTTCGGCTGCGGCTTCCCGGTCTTCCTGGCGGTCAACTCCTACCTGCCGGTCTGGGCGATCTGGGCTGTCGGCAGCCTCACGCTGGTCATCTCGGTGGTGTGGTGCCGCGTGCTGGCCGAACTGGTCGGGCGCAAGGACGCCGAGGTCGAGTGGACCTTCCTCGGGCTGTTCAAGTCGCGCTTCATGCTGCCGCAGTACCGCGACGCCTACATCCAGGGCATGACCCGACCGGTGGCGCACCCGGCGGCGGCGGCGGAGAAGCCCGCCGTCCCGGTGGGCTGACGGACAGTCAGGTAACTGCCATGACGAAGCCCATCCAGTCGGGGATGGCCTGGTGCGGCGTCATCTTCGTCGCGGTGTTCTTCCCGGGCTTGATCATCACGGGCTTTTTCCCGCCGATCCCGCCCGGCCACACCGCGGCGCAGGTCGCCCACCAGTACCAGCAGCACGCCAACGCGATCCGCGCCGGCTGCGTGATCATGATGATCGCGGCCGGGTTGACGTTGCCGTTCGCGGGAGTGGTCAGCAGCCAGCTGGCCCGGATCGAGGGCCGCTTCACGCCGCTGTGCTTCACGCAACTCGCCTCCGGTGCTGTCGGCACAGTCGCGATCATCTCCCCGCTGATGGTGTTCATGGCCGCGTCGTACCGTCCGGAACGCGACCCGAACCTGACCGCATTGCTCAACGATCTGGCCTGGATCCCGTTCATCATCAACTGGCCACCGGCCGTCGCACAGGCGGGCAGCATCGCGGTCGCGATCCTGTCCGACCGCCGGCCGGACCCGATCTATCCCCGCTGGGTCGGCTGGTTCCTGATCTGGGCGTGCGTCGGCTTCACCGGGTCCAGCCTGCTGCTGTTCTTCAAGCACGGCGTGTTCGCGTGGAACGGGCTGTTCTCGTTCTGGCTCGCGGCGACGTTCTTCGGCGGCTTCTTCCTGGTGATGTCCTGGGCAACGCTGCGCGCGATCAAACGACAGTTCGCCGATCCGCAGGAAAGGGACCCGACATCGGCTCTGACCCTGACACCGGCCGCGGCCGGGTGAGCCCTGGCTGGGCTAAAATCACCGAGATGAACAAGCCCCCGACTGGCGATGACGCGGACCGTCCCCCGGCCGTTGTCGCGGTCCCGCGCCGGCGTCCGCGGGCACACACCGGTGACCAGGAGGCCGAAAAGGCCGTCTTCGCGGCCCTCGAGCGACTGCTCGAGGCCACGCCGCTGCACGAGATCTCGGTCGCCCAGATCATCACCGAGGCGCAGCTGTCGCGGGCCAGCTTCTACCACTACTTCAGCAACAAGTACGACGTCGTCACCGCGCTGATGGCGACGATCTTCCGCGACATGTACAGCCGGACGCACACCGAGTTGGAAGCACCCTGGACCGACCCACGCGCGGCCCTGCGGCACAGCCTGTCCACCGGCATGGAGACCTGGTTCGCACACCGCGCGGTGATTGCCGCCGTCCTGGAGAACCAGCACGCCGTGCCTGATCTGGCCAAGGTCTGGGCGGTCGCCTCGGAGCCGTTCCGCGCCACGCTGACCGCGCAGATCCAGTCCGAGCGCGACGCCGGCCGGGCCCCGGACGGGCTGCCCGCGGAGACCGTCGCGGCGATGCTGATCGCCAGCGCGGAGCGGATCTTCTACGTCGGTTCGGCCGGCGTCGACGAGAAACTGCGAACCGCGGCCCAACGTCTCGACGGGATTGTCGCGGTCTCCCTCGCCGCCATCTACGGCGACCCACGGGGCCCGGTGCACGATGCCGCCTGAGGTCGGCTCCAGCGAGGGCGTCTTCCGCCAGGAGATCCTCGACGCGATCGCGCGCCTGCTCGTCGACGACACCCTGGACCGGGTGCGGATCACCACGGTCCTGCGCACCGCCAACGTCTCGCGCGGCACTTTCTACTTCTACTACGCGAGCAAGGAGGACGCCTTCGCCGCGCTGCTGGATCAGGTCTACGCGCGGATGGTGCCGCCGTTCGAGCAGTTGTTCGCCGACTCGGCCGCACGACGCCCGGCCGTGCTCGCCAAGTCGGTCGCGGCGTGGCTGACCTTCGGTGCCGTGGAGTCGGGCGTGCTGCGCACCGCGGTCGAGGAGTGGCCCCGCCACGCCGGGATTCGCGAGGTGCACCTGGCCGCTCAACGTCGGATGACCGGTGCGGTCAAGCGCGCCCTGGACACCGACCGCCGGGAGGGGATCGCCCCGCCAGGCATCGCGAGCAGCACACTGGCGTCCGCGCTGGTGTGGACGATGGAGCGCGCCTGGTACGAGGCCGCCACCTCCCGGCAAGGCACCGCGGTCGCCGACCTCGACGCTGTGACCGAGGCCCTTGGCGCCACCTTCGTCGCCGCGATGTACGGGCGACCCTGAGCTCCTCGACCTGCGGGTCGTCCAGGGGTTGTCGCCGCTCGATCCAGGGCGCAACAATGTCACTCAGTGACATTTGACCTCGGCGCGAGGGCGGCCACGAGATGAGCGCAGTGCGGACCGGCATCGGCCTCTGGGGGTCGCGTTATCTCGGCCCGAAGATGGGGATCCCCTACGCCCAGGCCCTGGAAGCGACGGGGCAGATCGACCAGGTCGTCGTCTGGGACCAGTTGCAGAGCTGGTGGCCGGACGCGCTCTGGACCCCGGAGAACTCACCGATGGCGGCGATGCTGCCGGACATGGACTCGGTGTCCGACCCGTTCATCACGATCGCGTTCGCCCTGTGCGGGTTGCAGAAAATGGGTTTCGCCGCTTGCACCGACGCTATCCGTCGGGAGCCCCCGGAGCTGGCACAGACGATGTCGACGCTCGCGACCGCGACGAGCGGCAAGGCGACGTTGAGCCTCGGCGCCGGTGAGGTCCGCCACGTCACACCGTTCGGGCGGAAGCGCAGTGTCGGCCTCAAGCGCCTCAACGAGGCCTTGCAGATCCTGCGCCTGCTGTGGGACGCGACGGGGCCGGTCAGCTTCGAGGGTGAGATCTGGACTCTGAAAGACGCGTGGATCGGAGCCGGTGGCCGGCAGAACCGCCCCGAGGTGGTTGCGATGGGCGGTGGTCCGAAGCTGATCGAGATGGCGTTGAAGCACGCCGACGGCATGGGCACCGGGGCGCCGTTCGTCTACGCCGACCCGGCGAGGTACGGGGCGGCCGTCGCGGACTGGAAGCGGCAACTACAGGCGCTCGGCCGGAGCGCGGAGGAGTTCACCTTCGCGCTGCACCACATCACCTTCATCCTGGCGGACAAGGACGAATTCGAGCAGTACGTCGACAACCCCCTGCTCAAGTGGTACGCCGCGACCGGCGGGCGGATCAAGATGGCCGACTGGGCGCCGGAGGGTATCGAGTCCGTCATGCCGCTGGACTGGCATTACGCGCTGCACATGAAGCCGAATTCGATCCCCTTCCCCGAGATCCAGGAAATCATCAGCCGCGTGTCCCCGGAAATGGTCCGCAAGACTTTCTTCCACGGCACCCCGGCGGACATCGCGGCCGAGATCAAGCCATTCGTCAAGGCGGGCGCGAACCTCAACCTCATCGCCGACCTGGCCCCGCTGCTGATGCCGGTCGACCCCGCCCAGACCATCGAGGCCTCCGCGGAGATCTGCCGACTCGTCAAGGAGTCTTAGTTCCCCCAGGACGTTCCAGCGTGTCCAGGCCCGCCCGCAGATGGGTGCCGAGTTTGATCCCTGGCTTCGCGACCCAGACGCGCATGGCGACCCGGCAGGCGGCGACGACGCTTCCGGCGAGTACTCGCGAGGGCACGTCGGTCTCCGGATCCTTGCGGCGTTCCGCAGCGAAGATGCGGGCGATGACGTCCTCCCACTCGTCGCAGAGCTCGAGGAAGCGGACGTAGAGCGCAGGCTCGCGGTGGATCAGTTGCGTTCGGTGCTGCGCCAGCTCCGGACCCGCGGCCTCCCAGCGAACGCTGTTGTTCAGGACGATCGCGCGCACCGCGGTCCAGGCGTCCGCGGGCGGATCGTCGAGCAACGCCTCGAGCGGACTGAGGATGTCCGGAAGGTCGAAGAAGACGACGTCCTCCTTCGACTCGAACTGTCGGAAGAACGTGCGTGGCGCGTATCCCGCGGCCGCTGCGATGTCCTCGACCGTGGTCGCGGCGAAACCGCGCCTCTCGATCTCCCGGATCGCCGCCTCGGCCAGATCCCGCCGCGACCGGCCGTAGGCGCGCTTGGTGACGTTCCGCCCGTCCGTCACGCCAGGTCCCGCATCTGGCACCCCCGAGCAAGAATGTCAGGCACCGACATTCTCGCTTCGCCCGTCTCGTGTCGTCCAGACTTTCCGGCTCGAACATCTAGGCTGGACGCACTGTCCAGACACGAGGTATAACGTTGCGACGGCCTCGAAGCGGGGAGCAGACGCATGAGCGCATCCGGCAGCACGCCCGCCAACCGCACGGTCGACGTCATCGTCGCCGGGTCCGGTCACAACGGCCTGATCTCTGCCGCGTATCTCGCGAAAGCAGGCCTGCAGGTTCAGGTGCTCGAGGCCTACAAGACACCCGGAGGAATGACCTCGACGACCGAGGTCGAGGAGTGCCCGGGCTACCAGGTCAACGACGCCTCGATCCAGCCGTCGCTGTTCCGGACGACCACAATCATGAAGGATCTCCAGCTCGAGGAGCGCTACGGGCTGAGGATGCGGGTCATCGACCCGGTCCATCTCCAGCTGAACTACGACCACACCTCGCTGGGCCTCTGGCGGGACGCGCAGAAGACCGCCGACGAGCTTGCCTACTTCTCGAAGAAGGACGCAGCCGCGCTCAAGGACCTGTACTCGATCATTCACGCCGCGGTCGACATCGGCATCCCGATGATGCAGACGAGTCCGACGCGCCCCGAGCCGAAAGCGATCTTCGAGCTGGCCAAGCAATCGCTGAAGCACAGGTCGGAGCTACGTGCGGTCGGCCGCTGGATGCGGGCGACCGAGATCGAGGTGCTCGACGAGTCGTTCGAGTCCGACCCGATCAAGGCCTGCGTGCTCATCGGCCTGCCTTTCATGTCGTACGACTCGGACTTCGCCGGCTGGTCGCTCATCTACCTGGGGATCATCACCAAATACGGCGTTGCGATGTTCGAGGGCGGGACGCAGCAGCTGCCCAACGCGCTGATCAACCTGATCACCGCCCATGGCGGCAGCATCCGCTGCAACGCCGAGGTGGAGCAGATGGTCATGCGCAACGGTCGATGCGTGGGCGTACGGCTGAAGAACGGCGAGGAGATCTACGCCCGCCGCGGCGTGCTGACCGCATTCGCGCCGAAGCGGGTGCTGCGCGACATGCTGCCGGCGGGCACCCTGCCGCCGCACCTGGCGAACCGGGTCGCGAACATCCCGACCCGATCGCGCGGCTTCGCCGACATGAAACTCGACGTGCTGACCAAGGGTCAGATCCGGATGGACAAGATCAAGGCCAAGCGCAAGGACAATCTCGACCCGCGCCTGCCGGCGAATGGCTACCACAATTACGAGCAGGTGAAGGCAGCGCAGATCGCCTGCAAGCGCGGCGAGATGCCGCAGCACATTCCCGGCCTCGCGCAGATCTCGACCGCACTGGCGTCGAACTCGCACTTCGCCCCGCCCGGCGGCGATGTCTTCTGGTTCTGGTCCGGGCTGACCCCCAACGACCCGCACATGGGGTGGGAAGCTGCGAAGAAGCAGGCCGCCGAGACGATCATCAGCCAGAGCGACCACTACTACGAGGGCCTCGAAGAACTGAACATCTACAGTCGCGTCCGGATGCTGCCGGACATCGAGGAGCGCTTCTTCGCCATGGACGGGTCGGTCTACCACACCGACCCGCTGATCACCCGGTTCGGACCGAACAAGCCTGCCGTCGGCTTCGCCGGTTACTCGACGCCAATCCCAGGGCTGTTCCTCACCGGGTCCGGCACTCACCCGGTCGCCGGGATCAGCGGCATGCCCGGCCAGAACGCCGCGAAGACGATGCTGAAGGTCTTCGCCCGTGAGGATCGCAAGGGCAAGGGCAACCACGCCCTCGAGGAGCACCGGCTCTGGGAGAGCGTCGAGACCGCGGACGCCTACAAGACCACGCGAGGGGACTCGAGCACGGCGAAGAGCTGACGTGTCGCTCGTCAGTGGCCGATGTCGGCGCCCACGTACTGGTTGAAGACGTCAGCCTCGTCCAACTCACTGGGCTGGCCCACGAAAACGACCTCACCCTTGTTGAGCAGGTACACGTAGTCGGCGACGTCCAGCGCGCGCGTCACGTACTGCTCGACCAGCAACAGGCTGGATCCCTGGTCGCGCAGAAGGCCGAGGAACTCGAAGATCTCGTCAACGATCTTCGGAGCCAGGCCCATGGAGACCTCGTCGAGCAGGGCGACCTTGGGGTTCTGCACATAGGTACGGGCCAGGGCGACCATCTGCTGCTCGCCGCCGGACATGGTGCCGCAGGGCTGATTCAGTCGCTCGCCCAGGCGTTTGAACGCCGAGCAGGCCTTCTCGATCGATTCGTTTTCCTTGCCCCGCGGGGATTGCAGCACCAAGTTGTCCCGCACCGTCAGGCTGGGGAAAATACCGCGGCCCTCGGGCACGTGGCAGATGCCACGCTTCACCAACTGGTGCGGGGCCTTGCGGGTGACGTCCTCGCCGTCGAGGCTCATGGAGCCCTCGGTGGCGTGAATGAGCCCGGAGGCACAGCGCAGCAGGGTGGTCTTGCCCGCACCGTTGGCGCCGAGCAGGGCGACGACCGCACCGTCGGGCACCACCAGGTCGACGCCGCGCAGTACGGTCGTGCCCGCGTAGCCCGCGTGGACGCCCTTGAGTTCGAACATCAACCCCGCCCTCCGGAGTGAGCGACTGTCTTCCCCGCGATGCCGAAGACGATCATGTCGGTCATCTCCCGGGTCACCGCCTCGGTGCCGGGGCGTCGCGCCACCCCGGCGAAGAACCAGTCGTCGAGCACAGCCATGGCCAGCACCATCCCGAAGGTGGCACGCACCCCGATGACGGGATCGGTGGCCAACCCGCGGCCGGCCATCTCCCGACGGGTGAATTTCTCCAGCCGCCGGATCGGCCCGGCGAAGGCGTCGGTGATCGGCAGGGTGCCGGGCTCGGTCTCCTCGTCGAAGTCGTTCGCCGTGATCAGTGCGATGACCAACTCACGGTGCTGCCGCATCAGCGCGTGCAGCGAGGTGATCCAGGCGCCGGTGATCTCATGGGTGCTCATGGTGTTGGACTCGTGGCCGGCCTCCCAGTCGTCCACGAAACCTTCGATGATGGCGCGGAACGGGTCGATCACAGCAGCCCGGAACAGGCCTGCTTTGTTGCCGAAGTGCCGGAAGATCAGTGCTTCCCGCACCCCGGCCTCTTCCGCGATCTGCCGTGTGCTGGCACCGGCGTAGCCCTTGGCCGCGAACAACTGTCGCGCGCTGTTGAGCAACAGATCCCGGATGACCGCCGACGGCCGTCTTATCTGACGGGGCGTGGGGGTTTCCACCGGTGCCGCTGACACCTAGAAGCCTTTGGGCAGGCCGGCGAAGCAGTCGAACTTCGAGCCCTTGGGCGCGGTGTAGCCCGTGGGCGTCAGGTTGAGCAGCGCGTAGCAGTCGTTCTGTTTGGGCGGCGCGTTCTCGTTGAACGTGACGCCCGGCGTGAGTCCGTTGAGCTTCTCGTTCTTCATCTTCCAGAGACCCTCCAACACCATTTCCCGGGTGATCGGGCCGCTGCGCGCCTCCTGGAAGACGTTCGCGACGGCCTTTTCGAACAGCTTGCCCGAGGTCCACTGGCTGATGGTGTTCTGGTCGATGGACGAGCCCGGCGCGAACGTGTCGTAGGCCGCCGTGAACAACCGGCCCCCTGGGGTGTCGTCGGCCTGATAGGGCGCGTTGCCGGTGCCGAGGAAGACTCCCAGCTTGCGGAAGTTCGGGTCGAGCGCGGCCTCGGCACTCACCGACAGGGCTGAGGTGGCCGCGGGCGGTGCGTAACCCAGCGAGAGGCACGAGCGGGCGAAGCGGGCGTCACCCGATCCCTCCAGCGCCACGAAAACTGCCTGGGCACCGGCGGCCTTGAGCGCTTGGCACTCGGCGGTGTAGTCCGGCGAGGTGATCGAGGAGACCTTGCGCAGCACCACCTCGAGGCCCGAGGCCTTGGCCATCGCCTCGAAGTTCTCGTTGATGGTGCCGCAGATCGCGGCCTCGACGCAGTAGATCAGGCCCACCTTCTTGGTGCCGGCCTTCTCCGCCGCTTCCTTCGTTGCACCGGCGTAGGCCGCCAGCGGACCGCCGCCCTGGGGGAAGATCCACGGGCTGGAGAACCAGCCGGCCTCGATCATGTCCCCGCCCACGAAGGGCACCTTGTTCTGCTCGGCGAACCGCTTCGCCGCGGCGAAGGTGGTGGGCACCCCGGCGCCGACAATCGCGATCGCATGCTTGTTGTTCACCAGGTCATCGAGGTTGGACGTGACGCGGGCGGGGTCGGCGGCGTCGTCCATCTGGTACAGCTGCACCGGGTGGCACTGCACGCCGCCCGCAGCGTTGATGGCCCGAGCCCACAGCGCGAGGCCCGCCCGCATGTTGAATGTCGAGGCGCCGATGATGCCCGAGGACGGCGAGGTCTGCCCGATCACCACCGGGCCGAGCGCTTTCGTGCAGGGGGCATCCGCCCCGGTCGGGACGGTTGCGCCGCCGGTCGAGACGGCGGCACTGCTCTTCGCGCTGCTTGCCTTGGTACCGGCGGTCGTACCGCCGGCCGTAGTCGTTCCGCCGGCGGTCGGGCCCTTGGCGCTCACGGCCTGCGTGGTCGTTGTGGCCGCGCCGGCAGCGGGCGCGGCGGCCGTGCCACCGGTGGCCGCAACGGGCGCTGCGGCCACCGCGCCGGTGTCCGTGGTGGCGCCGGTCGGAGCGCCGGTGTTCGTACCCGCCGTCGCCCCGCTGTCCGCCGCCGCGACCTGATGAATGGCGGAGCCATCGGCCGCCGCGATCTGGTCGCTCGACTCCCGGGTGCCGCAGGCCGACAGCGGAATCACGAGGGCCATCAGGCCTGCGACCGCAGCGATGCGGCGCGGCATTGCGCCCGTGCGGGGGTTGCTGGTCATCGGGAAGCTCCAACCGGCTCGCGGTCGAGGGCAGCCACGGCGCCCCCGGCCTTCTGCTCGAGATAGTCCTCGACCCGGACGGAGGCCGGACCGACGCGACGGGATGTATAGCGGGCTGCAGTCGCTGCAAACCAGCGCTCGAAGGCGCCCTGCGAGCCGACCGCGGCAGCGATCGCGGCAAGGCCGAAGAACATCTGCAGACACTCGAAGAAGTTCGGGTTGGTGATGTAGTTCGGCACGACGTAGAGCAGGACCGGCGCGACCATGGCGCACACGAAGGTGCGGCGCCCGGAGATCGCGAGGACGGCGAGCACGATCAGCGATTGCACGAAGAAGTAGCTCTCCGCACTGACCGAGCCGAACATCGACGCATACAGTGCGCCGCTGATGCCGGCGAGGAACCCTGCGACGCAGAACACGAGGGTCCGCGAGACGTTGACCGCGAGCCCGAGCGTCGACAGTGCCACGGGGGCGTCGGCCATCCCGCGGAGCAGGCGACCCAGCCGGGACCTCTCGATCCAGAGCACGAGACAGACCGAGGCCAACGCGATCGCCATCAGCAGGTAGTAGTAGTGCGTGTCGCTTCGGTCCATGTCCCAGAAGCTGGGCCGCTGAGTCTCCACGCTGCCGAAGCCGAACATGTACTTCTTCGCGTAGAAGAACTGGTTCAGCACGATGCCGAAGCCCAATGTCGCCAGACCGAGGTAGAGACCCGACAGCCGGATCGCGGGAACCGCAATCACCAGGGAGACCGGCACACACACCAGACCGGCGATCAGCAGCGCGAGCAGGAACGGCAGGCCGTGGCTGAGCATGTGCGCGAACGTCGAGGCGCCGATCGCGGCAAACCCGATCTGACCCAACGAGATCTGACCCGAGACGCGCACCAGCAGGTGCAGCGACATGAACAACGCGACCTGGGTCAGCGCGACGTTCCACGCGATCTGGTGGGTACCGGAGAACGCGGGGATGGAGAGCGCAACCCCGACCATGACGGCCATGAGAATCCGTCGGTCGCGCAGGGCGAGCCGACTTGCCTTGGCCGCACGTGGCTTCACCTGGCGGCCGACCTCCACCAGGTACTTCCGCGGGATCACGAGCAGGCCGCCGAACAACACGATGAAGGGGATCGTGAGGTCCAGGCCGGCCAGTTGTTCGTGCCCGGACGAGAGATCCTTCGAGACCAACTTTTGCGCGAGAGCGACGATGACCCCACCGACGAAGCACATCGGCAGGTTGCGGAACAGGGCGATGGTCGCCGCACCGAAGGCCTGCACGATGAGGATCGACAACACATTGACGTCGACCTGCTGCTGCGTGGAGGCGAAGAGAATGCCCGAGGCCGACGCGAAGATCGAGCCGATGATCCACGCGGTGCGGCGGACCTTGGTCGGCGATTCACCCGTCATGTCGAGCAGTTGCGGGTCGTCGACCACGCCGCGGATCGCGGTGCCGAGCCGGGTGTAACGGAAGAACAGGAACAGCCCGACGGCAGCGGCGGCACCGATGCCGACGGTGATGCACGAATCGACGGTGACGCTGACGCCCTGGACGGAGAAAGCCCGGTTCTGCGGGAGGAAGTAGTCGAAGCGGCGGCCCTGCCCGCTGTAGCGCAGCACGATCAGCGCCTGGATGAACACGAGCAGACCGACCGTGCCGACGATCTTGTACGCCGTGGACACCGGGGCCAGCCCGGCGGCCAGTCGCTCCATCAACAGGCCGACGATCGGACCCATCACGAACACCACGAGGATCGCGGCCACCGGCCAGGCGATCCCCTGCTGCTGACGCAGGTCGAAGAATGCGTAGGCGGACAGCGCGCACACCGCGCCGTGCCCGAAGTTGAAGACACCGGAGGTCTTGTACGTCAGCACCAGACCCATGGCGCAGATGCCGTAGATGGCACCGGTGACGACGCCGAAGATCAGATAAGGGAGGTATTCCTTCACGGCCGGCACACCCCACACGGAGCGAGGCTTCGCGCCGCAGCATCCGCTGCGCTGATTCCGGAAACGGCCTTGCCACGGGTGATCGGGCATTCGGCACGGTGCACGAAGGTCATCCCGGGGCCGGTGACCAGGACGCCGGCGTCGGTGTGCTCGGCGAGCGCCGCGCCCGACTCGTCGCCGGCGTGCAACCGGAGCCGGCCGCGTTGGATGACGGAGACGTTCCATCCCATGACATCGGCGAGGTCGAACATCAGTTGGCGTTGGCCGAGGCGGACCTCACGCATCGAGACGGTCACCAGGTAGACCCCGCCACATGCCGCGATCGCCGCGCCGAGGTAGGCCAACGCCGCCCAGCCCTGCTGGTCGCGCAACCGAACCTTGCCGCTGACCTCGAACCAACCCCAGACCGAGACGGCCGCGCCGACCAGCAGCAGCGCGAGGGCACGCCGCAGGTCGGAGCTACGCCAGGGCCGCGGCTCGCGGAGATAACGCCGACGCCGCCGCGGGTTCACCGGGCCGGTGGCACTGGGCTCGGGCGGGCGGCGCTTGTCCGCGGTGCGTGTCAGATCAGCCGTCCTCGTCTCAAGCGCGGGCATGAGAGCCCGACGCCTGCTCGGCGAGGCGACCGTTGTGACGCTCGCTCAGTTCGCGGTCGAGCAGGGTGCCGACGCGGCGCAGCTCACGCCACTCGTCCCGCAGGTCTGCGCTGATCCACAGCACCGCCGCGACACCGAGCAGGAAGATGCCGGTCAGCCCGTTGGAGACGAGGTAGGGCAGTTGAGCCGCGACGTGCGCCGTGCCGCTGGTGCCGATCCATCCGAGGAGCAGGGACACCAACCCGCCGATGGCGCAAAGGATGGCCATCGCCCGGTCCCACTGGGTGCGGAGCAAGTTCATCAGTTCCATCGCGCCGACACTCCCTTAGCGACGACAACCGTCACGGCCACCAGGCCGAGGCCGGCCAGACCAACCAGCGCCAGGTAGAGGCCGGAGAAATCACTGGCCGCGAAGGCGGGCAGGCCCGCCGCCATCAGCGTGGATCTGATGTGTGACACGACCCCGGGATGCTGCGGCTGGAAGTTCACCGTAGGAATCCCACCGACAGTCGTGGGCACCGGGCCGACCGCGGGCGCGGTCGCCGGCCCAACGACGTTGGCCACGTCCGGTGCCTGCGCCAACGGCCCGCCGGGCAGCACGCCCGGGACGGCCGAATTGCCGGATGTCCCCGCTGCCACTACCGCGCCGGCTTGCGCCGCCCGCTGCACCGAGGCCGAGGTGGCTCCGAGGATGAATGTGGTCGGCGTCGGGCCCTTGTAGAACGGGTTGTCCGGAGGAGCGGCGAAGGTGTAGTTGATCGCGAAAACGCCACCGGTGATGCCGTTCTTGGTGAGCGCCGCAGCTGTGTAGTTCAGCGCGACGCCTTGCGCCTTGAACGCTTGCACGACCGCGTCCGCGGGTACCACGTACTTGCGCGAGTCCGCGCCGAACGGCTGCGTCACCACGAAATAGCCGTTGATGAATCCGATCCTGGGCTCGACCAGCGTCGTGCCGCCGTTGGGTATCGGGAAGGGCTGCAACGGAATCGGCTGCGGAGCCGGCACCCCTGGCACGGGGACCGGGAAGGGCAGCGGGACCGATCCCGGTGTCCGCTCCGGAATGCGCAGCACCAGACCCGGTACGGAGATTTCGTCGATGGAGAAATTCGAGGTCCGGGTCAACGCACCAGTCGCGTCCGCCAGCACCGAGACCGTCGATTCCAGGCCCTTGACGCTGACCAACGGGCCGAGGTTGGTCAACGGCGAGGACGCGACGGCCGAGGCCGTGATCTGGTTGTCGGCAGTCTGATCAACCTCTGAGTGAGACACCGCGCCGGATCCCGCCGAGCCGAACACACCGTCGGCCACCGTCGAATTTGCCCGGCTCACCGCGCTGAGCTCGATGCCCGGGTAATTCGCCTTGCCCGGTTCGCTGCCGAATGTCGACGACGCGGTCAGCGGATAGGGGGGTACCGGGAAGCCGAACAGGCCGGACACGACGCCCGGGGCGGTCGGCACATAGTCGCCGAAGTACGGGAACGAGGCGTTCGCGTCGCCCTTGCTCAGCGAGGACTGCGCCACGTCGGTCTCCGGGCCACCACCCTCGGGCTTCACGCCACCGGGAATGGTCGAGTTCGTGAAGTACCCGTCGGCCACCGCGGAGCGCGCACTCGCTTCGTAGAAGGAGCCGGCATCGGCACTTGCCGGCGGGCTCCACACCAACGTGCCCGTCCCGACCACCGCGGCCGCGGCCAACCCGGAACCGAGCCATTTCGCGACCGGCGATCGCCGACGTCTTGAGCGCGACATTGCACCCCGCAGCTGAGTTCCGCACCTGGATGGACTGGCTAGAACGCTTGTCTGGACACCTTGTAGCGAGTGGTTACTCTACAGGCCGGAAATGTGGAGTCAACACACAAAGAGGACAAAGTGGTCGACGCGTCTGGACATAGTGTCCAGACATCGGTTTCAGGACATTTCTACCGTCGCAGCTACCTCAGGAGGCTCACGACGCAACAAGTCGCCGAGCGTGACAACCGACCGCGGAAGTCCCGTCGCCACCTTGAGCATTCCTTGCACTCCGAACTCCACTCGCCCGTGCGGGTGACATCGGAGACCAGGTCGTACGCGGCCTAGGACCGGCGCGAGACCCTCATAACTGCGGCGCCGGCACGATCCGGCCGCAGACCGCGCCGAAGCCGAGGCGGCCGCCGCCGACGGCCGGCGCGCTCGCCCGGATGCAGACCGTGTCGCCGTCCGCGAGGAAGGTGCGCGTCGATCCGTCCGCCAGGGTGACCGGTTCGGCGCCGTTCCAGGTCAGCTCGAGGAAGGAGCCGCGCTGGTCCGGTCGCGGTCCGGAGACCGTCCCGGAGGCGTAGAGGTCGCCGGTGCGCAGCGAGGCCCCGTTGACCGTCAGGTGCGCCAACTGTTGGCCGGGCGTCCAGTACATCGCAGCGAACGGCGGACGAGCCACGACGGTTTCGTTCCAGGACACCTCGAGATTCAGGTCCAATGCGCTGCTGCGTTTCTCCCACAAGTAAGGCAACGGAGTCGGGTCCTGCGCCTGGGCCGGGACCGTCGCCGCCTCCAGCGCGGCCAGCGGCACCACCCACGGCGAGATCGACGTCGCGAACGACTTGCCCAGGAACGGGCCCAGCGGCTGGTACTCCCACGCCTGGATGTCCCGGGCCGACCAGTCGTTGAGCAGGACCACGCCGAAGACGTGCTCGCGGAAGCTGTCCACGTCCACCGGTTCGCCGGGGGCGGAGGGCGTGCCAACCACGAAGCCGACCTCGGCCTCGACGTCCAGCCGGATGCTCGGGCCGAACTCCGGCCCGGCCGCGCCGCGCCGCTGGCCGCACGGGCGGCGCACGTCGGTGCCGGACACCACGATCGTGCCCGACCGGCCGTGATAGCCGATCGGCAGGTGCAACCAGTTCGGCGTGAGCGGGTCGGCGTCGGGCCGGAACATGCGCCCGACGTTCTCGGCGTGGTGTCGCGAGGAGTAGAAGTCGACGTAGTCCCCGATCTCGACGGGTAGGCGCAGTTCCACCTGGGCCCGGGGAATCAGGTGCGGCCGCACCTGGTCCCGGTGACGCGGCCCGTACGCCAGTTCGACCAGGTCGTCGCGCACCGCGGACCAGCGGGCAGGGCCCTGGGCCAGGAACCGGTTCAGCGTCGCGGACGCGAACTCCGGCTCGCCACGCAACGTGCTCAGGTCCAGCACGTGCTCGCCGATCGCGACCCCGACCCGCGGGGTGGACCGACCGTGCCCGGGGGCGGTGAAGATCCCGTACGGCAGGTTCGTGGGACCGAAATCGCTGCCTGCTGGGATTTCCGGCCAATCGGTCATCGGGTCCTCCGGGTCGGGTCGAAGGATCGTCGCAGCAGGCCCCAAGCCGACGCAAAGGAACAAGATCCAAGGTTGATCCGGACGCGGGCATCGGGGGGCGCCCGCCGTGAGTCGCTGGAGCGAACCGATGGACAGGGGCACAGGCGCAACTCGGATGTTCGGCCAACCGATCGCGGCCAAGGTGCCCGCGGTGCTGGCGGTCTTCTGGGTGGTGAAGATCCTGACCACCGCGGGTGGCGAGGTCACCTCGGACTGGCTGGGCACCTACGGCAACGTCATCGGGGTCGGCATCGAGGTGCTGCTGCTCGCGCTCGGTCTGGTGGCGCAGTTCGCCACCCGTCGCTACCGGGCTGCCGCGTACTGGTTGCTCGCCTACGCCATCGCGGTGATCGGGACCGGCATGGCCGACTTCCTGCACGTCGACATCGGCATCCCCTACGCGGGAACCACGTTGCTGTGGGCAGTGGTCCTGGCAGTGGTGTTCCGGTCGTGGCGCCGCAGCGAGGGCACGTTGTCCGTGCACAGCATCACGACCCGCCGGCGCGAGTGTTGGTACTGGGCCACGGTGTTCTCCACCTTCGCCCTCGGCACCGCGCTGGGCGACCTGACCGCGGCCTCGATGAAACTGGGCTTCCTGACCTCCGGCGTGCTCTTCGCCCTACTGATCGTGCTTCCGGCGCTGGCCTGGCGGCGCTTCGGCCTGGACAGCGTGCCGGCGTTCTGGATGTCCTACGTGGTCACGCGGCCGCTCGGCGCCTCCTTCTCCGACTGGATCAGCAAGCCGCACAACGGCGGCGGCCTCAACTTCGGCGACGGCCGGACCGCCGCCTGCTGTGCGCTGCTCGTCCTCGTGCTGGTCTGCCGGTTGGCCGTGACCCGCAGCGACGTCCAGACCGGGGCGGAGTTGCCCGGCCCGCGCGAGGCTGACGTCCTGGTGTCCGCGGCGGGCGTCACTTCGCCTTGTTGAACCGAGTCTTTGCGCTACATTTACTACATGACTGCTCCACTGTCGATCAGGTTCGAGGCCGAGGTCCTGGCCGGTCTGCGCCGGCACGCCGCCGCGACGCCAGGCGCCACTCCTTCGGGACTGGTCCAGCGACTCGTCGACGAGGGTCTGCGAATGGCGGAGCATCCCGGGGTCGTGTTCCGTGACGGCCCGGCAGGCCGGCGCGCGTCGCTGGTGGTCGGGCCCGATGTGTGGGAACTGGTGCGGTTCCTGCGGGAGATCGACGAACGCGGTCCGACCGCCGTGAGCGCCGCGGCCGAGACGTTCGCGGTGCCGCAGTCCGTGGTCGAGGCCGGGATCGGCTACTGGAGCGCGCACCCCGACGAGATCGAGGACTGGATCACCCGGGCCGAGACGGCATCGATCGAGGCCGAACGGGAATGGGAACGCCGCCGGGCACTGCTGGCATGACTGCGAAGGGCCGGGCACGGCGCACCGAAGGCATAGCGAACGCGGAGGCGCTCCTGCTCGACGAGATGTTCTCCCCGGTACTGGCCGAGACCCTGCGTGGCGACGGCTTCGACGTGTTGGCCGTGGCGGGTCATCCGGTGCTGGCGACCATGTCCGACCCGCAGATCGCGCGCTGGGCCCGCGAGTCCGACCGACGTGTGGTCACCGAGAACGTGCGGGACTTCGCCGCTCTCCTGCGGACGAGTGACCCACCGCGACGGGTGCTGTTCACCAGCGCCCGTCGATTCCCCCGGTCACGGCGCAACCCGGGCCCGTTGATCGAAGCACTGGGCTCCTGGCTCGGGGCCCGGACGACCCGCAGCGACGAGGAATGGTTGACCTGACATGGCGTCACCCGCAGGCCCGTCGACCGTTCGCGTCCGACGCATGCATGGGCCTGCACTACCTAACATGGTGAGGTGAACCCGCCGTCGACGCCCGCCGTGGGCGGCGGTTGGCTCCGGCAACTCTGGGCCTACCTGCGGCCCTATCGACACGACGTCGGCCTCGCACTCGGCGCCGCCGTGCTCGGCAGCGTGGGGCAGGCAGCGGTCCCGCTGATCACCCGTCAGATCGTCGACGAGGTCATCGTCGCGCGCACCTCGCGGCTGTGGCCGTGGCTGACCGCGCTGATCGCGCTGGCCGTGGTGAGCTTCGGGTTGGCCTACATCCGGCGCTACCGGGGTGGCCGAGTCGGTTTCGGCGTGCAGAACGACCTGCGCAACCGGATCCAGGCGCATCTGCAGTCGATGGACCTGGCGACGCTGGACGGCATGTCGGCCGGCCAGGTCGTCGCCCGCGCCGGGTCCGACGTCTCGCTGGTGCAGTCGCTGCTGAACTATCTCCCGCTGCTGAGCGGGAATGTGGTCGCGATGCTGGTGTCGCTGGGCGTGATGATCTATCTCTCGCCCCTGCTGGCCGCCGTGAGCGTGAGCGTGCTGCCCGGGCTGTTCGTTGTGACCTACCGGATGCGGCGGCGGATCGCGCCGGCCACCTGGGACGCCCAGCAACGCCAGGGCGAACTCATCGACATCGTCGTCGACGACGTGACCGGTGTCCGGGTGGTCAAGGCCTTCGCTCAGGAGGCCCGCGAGATCGAACGGGTCGCCGCTGCGGCCGGGACCGTCTACGGATCCAGGATGCGCCTGGTCCGACTGCAGTCGCGATACCAACCGCTGCTCGAGACGATCCCGGCCCTGGCGCAGGTCGCGGTCCTGGCGCTGGGCGGCTGGCTGGCCCTGCACCACCGGATCAGCCTGGGCACATTCCTCGCGTTCTCCAGCTACATCGGGCAGTTCGTCCACCCGGCCCGGCAGTTGGCCAGCGTGCTCACCATCGCGCAGCACGCCCGCGCCGGCCTGGAGCGGATCCAGCAACTGCTCGACCTGGTCCCGAAGGTCCGCGAGGCGCCGGACGCGGTGGAGTTGCCCACCCTGCGTGGTGAGATCACCTTCGACGACGTCCATTTCGGCTACGGGCCGGATCGGCCGGTGCTGCAGGGTTTCGACCTGCACATCCGGCCCGGGGAACGGGTCGCTCTGGTTGGGCGCGGCGGCAGTGGGAAATCCACCGCCGCGGCGTTGGTCTCGCGGCTGCACGACCCGGACTCCGGTCGGGTGCTGCTGGACTCCCATGACGTGCGCGGGCTGCGGTTGCAGTGGCTGCGCAGCCGGGTGGCGATCGCCTTCGAGGACAGCTTCCTGTTCTCCGACACCGTCGAGGCCAACATCGGCTACGGCCGTCCGGGTGCCTCGACCGCTCAGATTGAGGCCGCCGCCCGGGCCGCGGCCGCGCACGAGTTCATCCGGGAACTCCCCGACGGTTACGCGACCCGGGTCGGCGAGCGCGGCCTGACACTGTCCGGCGGGCAACGGCAACGCGTCGCGCTGGCCCGGGCGATCCTGGCCGACCCGGCGGTGCTCATTCTCGACGACGCGACCAGCGCCGTGGATTCCCGTACCGAGCAGGTGATCCACGACGAACTGCGGGCCGTACTGGCCGGCCGCACCACGATCCTGATCGCGCACCGTCTGTCGACGCTGGGGCTGGCCGACCGGATCGTCGTCGTCGAGGACGGCCGGGTCGTCGAGGACGGAACCCACGAGGAACTGACCGTAACCAGCGCCCGCTACCGGTCGTTGCTGTCCGGTCTGGAGGACGAGGAGTCCGCGCCGCTCGCGGACCGGAACGGGTTGGTCGGCGTGACCGCCACCGCCTGGGCCCGGAGGCAGAACACCGACGGCGTCGTCGATCCGCGGGCCGCGATCGGGCGCGGACGCACCCTGGCCGCCAGCCCCGAACTGCTCGCCCGGGTGCGGGCCTTGCGGCCGATCCGCGACCTGCCCGCCCTCGACGTGGCGGCCGAATCGCAGGCCCGCAACGGATTCAGCCTCTTCCGGCTGCTGCTGGGCTTCCGCCGACCGCTGCTGATCGGGCTGGCACTGATCGTGGCCGACGCGCTGGCCGGGTTGGCCACTCCCCTCATGGTCAAGATCGGCATCGACCACGGCGTGGCCCGGTCGTCAACCACGGTGCTGTTCGCGGTTTCCGGGCTGCTGCTGCTGATCACGCTGGCCGACCTGGTCGTCGAGGCCGCGGAGACGTTCGTGACCGGCCGCACCGCCGAACGGGTCATGCTCGCGCTGCGGATCCGGATCTGGGCGCAACTGCAACGGCTGTCGCTGGACTACTACGAGCACGAAATGACCGGCCGGATCATGACCCGGATGACCACCGACGTCGACCAGTTCGAGTCGCTGATCGAGAACGGTCTGGTCTCGGCGCTGGTCTCGTTCGTCACGTTCCTCGGCGTGGGCGTCGCGCTGCTGGTCATCAACCCCGAGCTCGGCGGGTGGACACTGACCGTCGTCGTCCCGTTGGCTGTCGCCACCGTGACGTTCCGGCGGCGCGCGACCGCGCTCTACGAGCAGTCCCGCGACCGCATCGCCGTGATCAACGCGGAATTCCAGGAGAGCCTGTCCGGGGTCCGCGAGGCCCAGGCCTTCGCCCACGAGGCCGCGACCACCGAGCATTTCCAGTCCCTCGGCCGGCACTACCTGGACTCGCGGCTGGCCGCGCAGCGACTGGTCGCGCTCTACTTCCCGTTCGTGCAACTGCTTTCCGCGGTCGCGGACGCGATCGTGCTCGGCGTCGGTGTGCAACTGATCGGTTCCGGCCGGCTGACGACCGGTGCCCTGATGGCCTTCATCCTCTACGTCGACATGTTCTTCGACCCGATCCAGGCGCTGTCGCAGGTCTTCGACTCCTGGCAGCAGAGCCGGGTCTCGATCAACCGCATCACGGGCCTGATGGGCCTTTCGACCCTCACCCCGAACCCGGAGCACCCGGTGGCCCTGGGTCGACTGGCCGGCGAGATCGCGGCGAGCGACGTGCGCTTCTCCTACCCCGCCCCGCCCGCCGCCCGGGACGAACAGCGCCGCGGCCCGGCCGACGTCCGGATCCCCGAGTCGAAGCAGGCCACCAAACTGCCCGAGGCATTGCGCGGGATCGACCTGCATCTGGTCGCCGGCGAGACCCTCGCCCTGGTCGGTGAGACGGGGGCAGGCAAGTCGACGATGATGAAGTTGCTGGCGCGGTTCTACGACCCGGACACCGGCACCATCACCGTCGATGACGGGGACCTGCGGTCGATGGACCTGCACGCCTTTCGCACCCAACTCGGTTACGTGCCGCAGGAAGCGTTCCTGTTCGCCACCACGATCCGCGACAACATCGCCTACGGCCGACCGCACGCCTCCGACGCGCAGATCGAAGCCGCCGCCCGCGCGACCGGTGCCCACGACTTCATCGCCGCCCAACCCGACGGCTACCACTCCGCCGTCAGCCGGCACGGCCGATCCCTGTCGTCCGGGCAACGGCAGCTGATCGCGTTGGCCCGGGCCGAACTGATGGACCCGGCGGTGCTGCTGCTCGACGAGGCGACCTCGAACCTCGACCTGGCGACCGAGGCGCTGGTGACCGCGGCCATGCACCGCGTCGCCCGCAGGCGGACCACCGTGATCATCGCCCACCGACTCCAGACCGCGCGGACCGCCGATCGGATCGCGATGATGCGCGCCGGCCGGGTCGTGGAGCTCGGCACCCATTCCGAGTTGCTCGCCGCCGGGGGCAACTACGCGGCCATGTGGCAGGCCTTCGAGGACCTCGCGGCGCAGCCCGAGCACTGACGCGAAACAGCCCCTGACCCCCCGTTCCCGGGTCAGGGGCTGTTCCGTGCTCGTCAGGTCAACGCCGGTAGATCCGGTAGCCCTCCAGGTCCTCGGTCCAACCCAGGTAGTGCAGCCCCCAGTGCCGGCGCGGGGCCGACAGGGTGGTCCGGGTGACGTGACCGTTGTACGGAAGGTCGGTGCTGACGATCATCCCGTGGCCGAGCGAGAGGGCGACGTGGCCATGCCCGCGCGATCCACCCGACCAGAAGACCGGGACGCCCGCCGGCGGGTGCGCGTCCCAGCGGTGCTTGTGGCTCGACACGGACCACGCCCCGATCGCCGAGTGCTGACGAATGGGCAGCCCGAATCGCGTCCGGACGAAGCCCAGGCACATGTGCCGCCAGACACCTCGGGCGCCGACGGCCCGTCTGGCCCTCCCTAACGCGATCGCCTCGACCAGTCGCGTGTGTGCCACGGTGGGCAGGTAGCTCGGCACACTCGGACGCGCGACTCGTTCGGGCACCTGCACAACCGGCGTCGCGGCTGCCGCGACCTCTGCCGTGGGCGCCTGGGCGAGCGGCGTCGTGGTTGCCGGGACGGCGGCCGTGGCGGCCTGTGCCCCCGGGGCGGCGACACCGACGATCGCGCCGGCCGACAACAACCCGCCTATCGCGGCGGTGAGCACTCTGTGGCGGACCACGCTCCGCCCTGCTCGGGCTTGGGACCCCATGGTTGTACTCCCTCGGTTCAGACCGGATGTCCGGCGGGTGATGGGGTCCCCGCTGCACGCGTACGACGCCTGCAGACCCCGACGACGGGCCTGTGGGCCCGTCGGAACTGATCCAGAGCTCGTGCTCTCCCCGCCGGCCCGAGATTCGGACGTGAGAGATACACAGATTCGGACGGTAAGTACCGGATTGGGGTCGGTCAACGCTGCGTGATCGCAATAACAGATCTTGGGAGCTTCCCTACAATTCGGACATTTCGTTCCATATCCGGACGAACCACCCGGCCGGAAACTCCGCAAATCGGGACAAATCGGGCGGCAATCGGACAAACCCCGTGCCGGATTCCTTGCCGTGATGTTTGCGGCCTTGGCTCGCACCGGAGCTGAGCAACGAACAGAAACGACAATCCGTTCACCCGGTTGACCCGGCGTGCCGTGTAACGCCGGCGCTGCTCGGGCACCTGAAAAAAATCAGCCCCCGACTCGTCGGTGCGGGTCGGGGGCTGATCGTCGAGCGGTGGCGCTGCGGTATCCGGGTCACCGGCGGTAGATCCGGTAGCCCTCCAGGTCCTCAGTCCAACCCAGGTAGTGCAATCCCCAGCGCCGGTGGATGGTCGACAGGCGGACCCGGGTGACGTGGCCGGTGCGCGGGAGGTCGGTGGTGATGATCCACCCGTGACCGAGGGAGATGGCCACGTGGCCCAGGTGGTGCGATCCGCCGGACCAGAACACCGGGACGCCGGCCGGCGGACGCCGGTCGTGGCGGTGTTTGTGGTGCGCGGCCCGCCAGGCCCGGTACGCCGAGTGCTGGCGCCGAGGCAGGTGGTACCGGGTTCGCACGAACGACAGACACATGTGCCGCCAGTGCCGTCTGCGTCCGATCGCCCGTCTCGCCCGCCGGACCGCGGCCCGCCGCACCCGTCGAGTGTGCGCGCGGGTCGGCCGCATTGCCGACCGCTCGCTCACCTGCTGTTCGACGAGTTGGGAACTCTGAGCCATCTCGGCTATCTGCATGCCGACCACGGTTTCGGGGGCTGCGGTACCTTCGGCCCCCGCGGCCGCCCCGACGACCGGGCCGACCGACAGCGCAAGGCCGAGGGCGGCAATCAGCACCCTGTCACGGAACACGCGTTTCTCGCGTCTGGACTGGGACCCCATCAGCTGTACTCCCGTCGTTCAAAAGTGATTTGTGCGGAGGGTGATTTGGGGTCCCCGCTGCGCCCGGATATGAGTGCAGACCCCGACGACGCGCCCGGTAGGCCCGCCAAGTCGAATTCAGCGTCCGTGGTTCCCGGCGTAGCCGACGCGAGGAACTCACGGATTCGGAAGGTAGAGCGGGGCCGGGGGTCGGTAAACGGCGTCCGGATCGCAAAAGCTGATCTTCCTGACCTACTAGACCTTGCGGACAAATAGGGACGAACCAGGACAAATCACTGCGTTCGAAAGCGGACAGACCGGGACAAATCTCCGGTCGGCGGGGTCCGCTCAGGGGTCGCGGTCTTGCCGGAATGTTTGCGGCTTTGACCCGGATTCCGCCGGTATGGCGGTCATGACCGCCCGACCTGCACCGCCCGGCCTACCTGGGACGGCGCTGGGACGGTCCGGTCCGTGCGGCGGCGCAGCGAAACACGCTGGTCGGGTGCCGTTTGGGGTCTGCCGAACCGATCGCCGCCGGTTTACCCTCGCAGGACAGGGCGGTCGAGTCGTCCGGTCCGGAGGCTCAGGTGGCCGTAATTCCACGATGGGGCAGCGCCGCAGCGGCGCTCGCGCTCACCGCCACCGTGCTGGCCACGCCCGGCACCGCCGGCGCCGGGGGGAAGTCACCGTCCCTGCTCGAGCAGGGCTCGGTGCCGACGTGGCTGACCTACGACCGCCCCGCCCCCTACCGGACCCTCTCCGAGGAGATCCGGGTGCCGATGCGCGACGGGGTGGCCATGCGCTGCTCCAAGCTCGGCCCGGCCGGCGAGAACGGGCAGCCACTGGCCGGCAAGCACCCCGTGGTGGTCACCGACTTCTTCGCCTACCGGATGCTCCAGTACGCCACCACCGGCCTGCCCGAACCGTTGGCAGAACGCGGCTACATAACGCTGACCTGCTCACCGCGCGGGTCCGGCGGCACGCCCGGCGCCTGGCGGCCGTTCGCGGAGCAGGAGTCCAAGGACAACTACGACCTCATCGAATGGGCCGCCGCGCAGCCGTGGAGCACCGGGAAGATCGGCCAGGTCGGCATCTCCTACGGCGGCATCTCCACCTACAAGGCCGTCGCGATGCATCCGCCGCACCTGGCCGCCGCGGTGCCGATCGTCGCCTATGCCAACCCCTATCGGGAGATGGTCTATCCCGGCGGTGCCCCAGGCACGGTGCTGCGGTGGTGGCCGACGGTCACCGGCGTCACCGCTCAGGCCGACCAACCCGGGGCCATGGCCACGTCCCTCCCCGACTACCTGGCCATGAACGACCAGTGGCGGGCGCATCCCACCGAGGACGCCTACTGGAAGACCTGGAACGTCGACGGCAATGCGGTCGGCAGCAGCACGGTCCCGATCCTGGGCATCGGTGGCTGGGCCGACCTGTTCCCGGACGGCATGGTGCGCAACTACCTGGCCGCCAAGGCACACAGCCACCTGCTGATGCTGCCCGGCGCGCACCTGAACTTCCTGCCCGGCGACACGGACTGGCCGATCGTCGCCCACGCCATGCTCAGCTGGTTCGACCGGTACCTGATGAACCGGGCCGACGTCCCGCGGCCGGGCGCCCGGATCACCAGTTGGCTGATGCCGCACTTCACCGGACGATGGACGGAGCTTCCCGACTGGCCGACCCGCACCACGCGGGTACCACTGCTGGGCGGCTGGGGCGCGGACACGACGGTGGTGATCCTGCACAACGTGAACCCGTACGACAACGGCTGCTTCTGCGCCGAACACGGCACCTACAACTCCGCCGATGAGCCAATGAACAACCAGCACCTCCTCGACGCCCAGCGCGCCAAGTTCGAGGACACCCCGATGAAGACCGACACCGTCATCGTCGGCACTCCGATCGCGCACATCCGCGCCACGCTCTCCGCCCCGGACGGCAACATCGTGGTGCGGATGGAGGACGTCGCCCCGGACGGTACCTCCTACGTGATCACCACGGGTTGGCTGCGCGCGAGCCACCGGCTGAGCCACGAGAACCCGGCACAACTGACCCCCAATCAGCTCTACGACTTCACCGTCCCGCTCTGGCCGACGGACTGGAACATCCGGGCCGGCCACCTCCTGCGCGTCACGGTCAGCGGCGGCGATCTGCAGATGATCCAGCCCACCTGGCAGCCGAACAGCACCATGGCGGTCTACGCCGGCAAGAACGGCTCCACGATCGACATGCCCGTCCAGAACTGACCGGCCGCCGGTCCGGGGTCGGTGATCGCCGGTCAGGCCGGTACGGGCGTCTTGCTCATCTCGTAGGCGGGGAAGTCGCCGCCGATCTCCTTGTCGAGCTCGGCACAGTAGCCGGCCATGCCACCGAGATAGGCCAACGTGGTCTGCTTCTTGCCCGGGATGTTGGCGCCGAGGAACCACGGCCTGTCGTCCAGTCCCTTCGGCACCAGCGTCATGTGCAGGATCATGTCGCACATCGCGGTCCACGCGGCGCCGGCCTCCACGGTCGACTCGACGCGCTCAGCGCCCTCGGCCACGGCCTTGTCGAGAACCTTGCCGATGAACTCGACCTGCTTCTCGATCACCGGCGGGTGGCTGGCGAACGGGCCCTGGGGGCCGAGGATGGTGAACATGTTCGGGAAGCCGGCCTGCGAGATCCCCAGGTGCAAGTTCGGACCCTGCGCCCACTCCTCCGCCAGCGTCCGGTCCCCGACGCCGTGCACATTCATCTTCTCCAGCGGCCCGGTCATCGCGTCGAACCCGGTGGCGAAGATGATCACGTCGACCTCGTGCTCCGCCCCGGAGCTGAGCTTCACCCCGCGGTGGGTGATCTCGGCGACCGGGTCGGGGCGCACGTCCACCAACGTGACGTTCGGTCGGTTGAAGGTCTCGTAGTAGAAGTTGCCCAGCGGTGGGCGCTTGCCGCCGATCGGGTGCGTCTTCGGGCACAGCACCTCGGCTGTCACCGGGTCCTTCACGATCGCCCGGATCTTGTTGCGCACGAACTCCGCGGCGATGTCGTTGACCCGCTGGTCGACCAGCATGTCGTCGACGGTGGTGAAGATGTAGCGGAAGCCGCCGTCCTCCCAGCCCTTCTCGAAGATCCGGAGTAGATCCCCGTCGTCGGTGACCTCGGAGCCGAGCCGGTTCGCCGGGTCCATCGGGAACGCGAAGACGTGGCTGAATGTCTGCTCCGTGATGATGTCGTAGTCGCGCTTGAGCCCGGCCCGCTGCTCCGCGGTGAGCGCGTGGTTGCGGCCCGGCATCACGTAGTTCGGCGTGCGCTGAAAGACCGTCAGGTGCTCCACCACCGGCGCGATCGTCTGGATGACCTGGATGCCGGTGGCGCCGGTGCCGATGATCGCGACGCGCTTGCCCTCGAGCTCGACGGGCTCCTTCGGCCACAGCGAGGTCTGATACCACTCGCCGCCAAAGGAATCCAGGCCCGGCAGGTTGGGACGGTACGCGACGCCGAGCCAGCCCAGGCCGGTGATCAGCCAGCGGCAGGTGACGGACTCGCCGGACGCCGTGGTCACGGTCCAGAGGTTGGTGGCCTCGTCGAAGAACGCCCCGTTGACCCATGCGTTGAATGTGATCTCCTTGCGCATGTCGAATCGGTCGGCGGCGTGCGCGAGGTAGTTCTGCACGTCGGCCTGGGCCGGGAAGCGCTCCGGCCACTCCCACTCCAGGCCTAGTTCCTTGTCGAAGAAGAAGCAGTAGCCCCAGCTCTCGGTGTCCGTGCGGGCACCTGGGTACCGGTTCCAGTACCAGGTTCCGCCGACGTCGCTGCCGGCCTCGAACACGCGCATCGACAGGCCGAGGCGGCGCAGTTCGTGGATCGCGCGCAGGCCGGCGAAACCGGCGCCGACGACGACGGCGTCGACCTGAGGGTGGACGGACATGTCGGGTTGTCCCTTCGGTACCGGGCGAGGCAGAGAACGGTGCGGCGCAACGGGATGGGCAAGCTCAGACGACCGCCAGGCTCACGTAGGCGAGCGTCGCCGGGGCGCCGCTCCTGTTCCGCCAGGCGTGCCGGGCACCGTTCTGCACGATGCAACTGCCCGTCGGCAGGTGGACCTCGGCACCGTCGTCGAGCTCGAGCCAGAGCTCACCCGTGACGACCATCAGGTAGTCAACCGTGACGGTCTGGTGCATGCCGGGAGCATCGGGCTCGAACACACCGATCAGGCCCGGGAGCTTCTCCTCCGCCTCGGCGATCAGGGCATTGATCGTCGCCTCGTCCGGCAGCGCGGCGTCCGGGTCAGGATCCGCGTCCGGCGGGAAGGTGAGCAGGCCGAACCGGGACCCGCCGGGGCCGGGGAAGAAGTTCTTGCTCGGCACGGCCGGGTCGACCACCGGACTGCGCAGCACTCCCTCGGTGCCCCACACCTGGTAGAAGTTCGCACCCGGCATCATCGCCAGCGTCACGGGCGTCATCGCCGCGTCGGAGTAGAAGATGGACGTTCCCTTGGCGTCGACACCGGTGACGACGCGCTTGAATTCCATGGCCACCGCACGACCGTGACACAGCTCACCGCGCTGCGTCCCGCGCCCGGCTCGCCGCGCTTTGTACGCGGCTCCAGATTCTGGGGCAGCGGCGTTCTCGCCGGCCCTGACCTGCATGTCAGCCTCGGGCCGTGTCCACCCATCTGTCGACCACGCCCGCGATCGAGTACGACCCGAGCATCCCCGCGATGCTTCGGGACCCGTACCCGGTCTTCGCCGAGCTCCGGGCCGCGGGCGGAGTCCAGTGGTGCCCGGCGCTCTCCGGCTGGCTCGCCCTGGACTGGGCCAGCGTCAACACGATCGTGATGACCCCAAAGGTGTTCTCCGCCAACCGGCTGGCCCAGATCAACGCCCACCTGCCCGAGCCCGACCGGACCACGGCAGGCGAGGTGTTGGAGTGGCTCACCAGGTGGATCGTGTTCCAGGACCCGCCGGACCACACCCGGGTGCGCCGCCACCTCGCCTCGGCGATCAACCCGAAGATCGTGCACGCGCTGCGCGACGCAACGGTGGAGATCGCCACCGGCCTGCTCGACGAGCTCGCGGCAAGGGGCACCTTCGACTTCTACGCCGAGGTCGGGCTGCGCCTGCCCGGCTACGTGGTGATGGACCTGCTCGGCGTCCCGCGCGACCGTCTCACCGAGGTCAAGCAGTGGTCGGACGAGATGATGCTGTTCATCGGCAGCTCGCGCGGCGTGCCGGACAAGTACACGAAGGCCCGGCACGGCGCGCACTGCATGGCCGGCCTGTTCCGCGACCTGATCGCGGCACGCCGGGCCGATCCGCGCGCCGACACCGTCACGCATCTGCTGACCAGCGAGGCGGGCGGCACCACCCTCACCGACGAGGAGATCGTCGCGGCGATGATGATGATCGCCAACGGTGCGCAGGAAACCACCGCGCACCTGCTGAGCAACGCGCTGATCGCGTTGACGGCCAACCCGGACGCCCGGGCCCGGCTCGCCGCGGCGCCGGCGCTGATGCCGACCGCGGTCGAGGAGTTCCTGCGCTACGACTCTCCCGTGCTGGCCACGGCCCGGCTGGTCACGGCCGACACCGAGGTGGCCGGGGCACGGCTGCGCGCCGGCGATCGGATCTTCGCTCTGCTCGCCGCCGCCAACCGCGACCCCGCCGTCTTCACCGACCCCGACGCACTCGCCATCGACGGTCACCCCGCGGCCCACCTCGCGTTCTCCAAGGGCGCGCACTTCTGCCTCGGGGCGCCGGTCGCGCGGATGGAGGCGGCGGTCGTGCTCGCCGAGATCCTGCGCCGCTTCCCGCACTGGCACATCGACGAGCCGCTCGCGGAGATCCCGTGGGTCAACTCGATGGTCGCGCGTGGCCCCGCGAGGCTGCCGGTGTCCCTGACGTGAGCCGGCCGAGCGTCGCCGTCGACGCGAGCCTGTCCCCCGCCGACGACCACCTCGTGCACCGCGGCCCCGGCACCCTGGGGATGGCCGACACCCCGCACAGTCAGGACCTGCGTTTCTTCGAGCGCTACTGGAACGTCCTGCACGACGAGACCGGCGACCTGGTCGTCGCGATCGGCGGCAGTCGGTACCCGAACCTCGGGCGGGCGGAGTCCTACGCGGTGGTCAACCTGCGTGGGGACCACCGTTCCGTCCGCGCCTTCGGGCGGCTCGGCGACTGCGACGACCGCTCCGACCTGACCGTCGGGCCGCTGCGCCCGACCATCGTCACCGGCCTACGCGAGTGGCGGCACACCCTGGAGCACGGCGGCTGGGGCTTCTCCTACGACCTCACCACCACCGACACCCACCGCGCCGTCCACGGCGCTGTGTGGGGACCGCGGGTCGAGACCGGCGAGCGGCAGGTCACGGTCGGCTTCGAGACATTCGTGGCCGTTCACGGCTGGGTCCGGATCGGCGACACCCGCATGGAGTGGCCGGCCGGCTGCGCGCGCGGCACCCGCGACCGACACTGGGGCGTGGGCCGCGGCGTCGGCGGGCCGGCCCTGAACGACGGGGTCGTCAGGCGCGGCGGCTGGAAGGGCGGGATCTGGATCGACCTCGGCGACCTGGCGATCTGGGGCAAGACCGTGCTCTACCCGCACGGCGACCCCCGCCCGGGCGCCGGCAAGGTCGAACGGGTGCATCGCAAGCTTCGCTTCGAGCCCGACACGCAGATCCTGAGCGAGGGTCTGATCGGGCTGACCCTGTCCGACGGCACCACGCGGCACCTGCACCTGGAGCGGCTCGGCACGCAGACCGCGTACCTGCGCTGCGGGTTCTACGGCGGTACGCCCGACGGCCCGGGCGCCGAGTTCCCCGGCCTGCAGCACGGCGAGTACTACGGGCCGCCTCGGGTCGAGTGGGACCGGTACGACGTCACCGACCCGGTCGCCCGGCTGGCCCTGCGCGGCCTGGACGAGCACCACTGCCGGGTACGGGAGATCGGCGGGCCTCGCGACGGCTGCACCACCACCGGCATCCTGCAGCCACTGGAGCCCGACGCCTACGAGGCATGCGTGGCCGGCAAGCCTGGATGGGAGCTGTGGTGAGCACCGCGACCCCCCCGCTGAGCTTCGACTTCGCGCTGCTGATGCCGGACGTCTTCGCGCACAACGCCCGGATCCACGGCGACCGCATCGCGGTCGTCTGCGAGGACGAGCGGATCACCTGGCGCGAGGCGCACGCGCGGACCAACCGGTTCGCCAACGCCCTGCGGGCCCGCGGCCTGCGCACCGGGGACAAGGTCGCGCTGCTCATGCCGGCCTCGCTCGACGCGTGGATCGCGTTCTGGGGCACCCTGAAGGCGGGCTGCGTCGCGGTGCCGCTGAACGTCATGCTCGACATGAACGCACTGGCCCGACTGGCGGGGAACTCCGACGCCGTGGTGATAGTCGCCGACACCGGAACCGAGGAGCTGCTGGACTCGATCCGGGACCGGCTGCCGGCGATCACGGCGTGGCTGACCTTCGGGGCGGGCGCAGCAGGCTGGACGTCCGCGCGCGCGGAACTCGACGCAGCCCCGGACACGCCCTGCGGGGTGGCCATCGCGCCCACCGACATCAGCACGATCCTCTACACCTCCGGCAGCACCGGCGAGCCCAAGGGCATCGAGCACACCCACGCCAGCCGGATGGCTTACCCCTACGGATTCGGCATCGGGCTCAAGGTGGACCGGTACTCGGTCGCGGTCCTCGGCACCCCGCCGTACGCGTCCGGCACGTGGATCACCATGGCGCCGGTCATGTACACCGGCGGCACGCTGGTGATCCTGCGCTCGTTCTCCGCGCAGGCCTGGCTGACCGCGGTCGAACGGGAGCGCGCCACCCACGCGTTCCTGGTACCGACGCAGTTCATCACGATCCTGGCGCACGAGAAGCTGCGTTCGTTCGACGTCAGCTCGCTGCGCGCACTTGTGACGGCCGGTCAGCCGATGGCGAGGCGGACCTACGACGAGATCGTCGCGGCCTTCCCGAGCAGCGGGCTGTACGAGGTCTACGGGGCCACCGAGGGCTTCGCGACCCTGCGCACCCCCGAGGACGCCGCCCGGGGCAAGCAGAACAGCGTCGGCACCTCGCTGTTCCTGGACGACATCCGCGTCATCGGCGAGGACCTGACCGAGGTGGCCGCCGGGCAGACCGGCGAGATCGTCGCCCGCGCGCTGATGATGATGACCGGCTACTACAAGAACCCGCGACGCACTCAGGAGACGACCTGGGTCGCCCCGGACGGGCGCACGTTCATGCGTACCGGCGACGTCGGGCACATGGACACCGACGGCTTCGTCCACGTCTCCGGCCGGCTGAAGGACATGATCAAGTCCGGCGGCCACAACATCTTCGCGATCGACATCGAGGACGTCTTCATGCGCCATCCCGATGTCAGCGAGTGTGCGGGCATCGGCGAACCGCACGACAAGTGGGGCGAGACGCCGGTGCTCGTCGTGCTGCTGCGCCCCGGTGGAACAGTGGACGCGCAGACGCTGCGGGAGTGGGGCAACCTCCAGCTGGCCAAGTACCAGCGGGTCAGCCGGGTGGAGATCCGCGAGGAGCTTCCCCGGGCCGTCTACGGGAAGATCGCCAAGCACGAACTCCGCACGGAGTTCGCGCAGGGAAAGGGCCAGTAGCCATGTCGGAGAAGGTGCTCTACCCCGACTACCAGAGCCTCGAACTGGACTGGCCGGAGCCGCACGTACTGCGGGTCATGATGAACCGGCCACCGATGAATTCGTTCGACTTCGCCATGCACTGCGAACTCGGTGCCGTGTGGAAGCTGATCGACGCCGACCCCGAGGTCTCCGCGGTGGTGCTCGGCGGCAAGGGCCGCGCGTTCTCCGCCGGCGGCGACTTCGACATGGTGCAGCGCATCATCGACGACCACGACTTCCGCATGCAGATGTGGAAGGAGGGCCGCGCGCTGGTGTTGAACATGCTCGAGTGCAACAAGCCGATCGTGTCCGCGATCAGCGGCGCCGCCGCCGGCGGTGGACTCGCCGCGGCGTTGCTGGCCGACGTGTCGGTGGCCGGCCGGACCGCCAAGCTCGTCGACGGGCACACCACGCTCGGCGTCGCGGCGGACGACCATGCGGTCGCGATCTGGCCCCTGCTGGTGGGGATGTCGAAGGCCAAGTACTACCTGATGACCTCCGAGGCGATCAGCGGCGAGGAGGCCGAACGGATCGGCCTGGTCACCTTCTGCGTCGACGACGACCAGGTGGACCGCCGCGCCCTGGAGATCGCCATCAAGCTGTCCAAGGGCGCGCCCGGTGCGATCCGCTGGACCAAGTCGGCCCTGAACAACTGGATCCGCTCGAACTGGTCGTCGTTCGAAGCCTCTCTCGCATTCGGGATCATCGGGTTCACCGGACCCGAGGCGCAGGAAGGTCTCAACGCCCTGCGCGAGAAGCGTCCCCCGGTTTTCGAGCAGCGCTCGTACATCTGATCACCCCTCAGTTTTCCTGGAGTCAGCCGTGTCCGAGACCGAGTTCGTCCCGCCACCGCGCCTCACGCTGCCCCTTTCCGAGCGGGTCTACATCGTCACCGGCGCCGGCGGCGGTATCGGCGGGGCCGCCGCGCTGCGGCTGCTCAAGGCCGGCTCGAAGGTGCTCGCCGTCGACCTGAGCTCACGCCGGCTGGCCGAGACGGTCGACAAGGCGGCGGACCTGCCCGGAACCCTGCGGACCTGCAAGGTGGACGTCACGACCGAGGCCGGCACCACCGAGGCCACCGACACCGCGCTGCGCGAGTTCGGCGCCGTGCACGGGATCGCCAACGTCGCCGGCGGCATGGTGAACATCGACCGCGAGGTCTACGACGTCCCGCTCGAGTCGTTCTCGCTGGAGTCATGGAACGCGATGTACGCCCTGAACGTGACCAGCGCGTTCCTGATGTGTCGGGCGCTGGAGAAGCACTTCACCGCCCAGCTCTACGGCAAGGTCGTCAACGTCGCCTCGCTCGCCGCGTTCGCCAACCGGATGGAGCTCGGCAACGCCGCCTACAACTCCGCGAAGGCCGCAGTTGTGGCCTTCACCCAAAGCCTCAGCATGCAGGGCGGTCGCAACGGCATTCGGGCCAACTGCATCGCCCCCGGCCTGGTGCTCTCCGACCGGGTCCGCAAGTGGATCGACCAGAGCTACCTGAACCGCCACCTCGAGTACACCGCGCTCGGCGATCTGGCGACCCCGGACGACCTCGGCGAGGGCATCGCGTTCTTCCTCGAGCCACAGTCCGACGCGATCACCGGGGAGACGATGCGGGTGGCGGCGGGAGTCCGCTAGTGACGGCGCCGCCGGTTGAGTTGAGCCTCGAACAGGTCACCGAAGGGATCGGCGAGCTGTTCGGGGCGTGGCACCCGGACGCCCGAAGCGTCAGCGTCAGCGATGCGGTCCAGGTCTTCGGCGGCAACGCCCGGCGGGCGTGGGCTGCGTCGGTGGAGTGGGTCGATGCCTGCGGTGTCCCGAGCGCGGAACCGGTGATCCTGCTGGTCCGGCAGCCGGGTTCGCAGGTGCGTACCGACCCGGCCGAGGAAGTCCGCCACCTGTCCGCTCTGGCGCAGCAGGGCGTTCGTGCTCCCCGCGTCTGGGCGCACGACCTCGACGGGCACCTCCTGGGGGGTCCCGCCGTTCTGCTGCAACGGATGACGGGCAGCGCGGACCCCGTGTCCTACTTGGCTGCGGACCCGGCGACCGGACGCGCGCGCACCCTGGATCTGGCCCGCGCGGCGGCTGAGCTGCATTCGGCGACTCCGGCGCACACCGAGGTCCCCGGCGCGCAGAGTCACCTCGCGCACTGGCGAGACCAGTTCCTGGCCGCCCGGCTGGAGCCGCACCCGGCATTGGGATGGCTCTTCGATTGGCTGGCCGATCACGAGCGCCCGCCGGAGCGCTTCGCCGTGGTGCACGGTGATTTTCGGGTGGGAAACGTGCTTTACGACGGCGAGCGCATCACCGGCGTTCTGGACTGGGAGATGGCCCACGTCGGAAACCCGACCGAGGACCTTGCCTGGGCCTATCGCGCATTGTGGAGCCCGGCGCGGTTCCTCCCGCTGCCGGAATTCGTCGAGGCCTACGTCGCTGCCGGCGGGGGCGCCGTCGACGCGGACTCCCTGCTGTGGCACCGGGTGTTCGCCGAGGTGAAGTTCGCGGTGATCAGCCTGCAGGCCGCACGATCGGTGGTGGACGGCTTGACCATGAACCTCCGCCTGGCGGATCGCACCCGAACCGTCGTTCCTGCCGTGGATCTGTGCCTGTCCTGGATCGATCAATCGAAGGTGGCGGACCCGTGCTGAGGCCTACGCCCGGAGAACTGCTCGCCCTGACCCGCGAGGCGCTCACCACCCAGGTTCTCCCAGCCGTCCCTGCCGGGGCTGCCGCTCGCCAACTGAAGGCGGCAATACACATCCTCGATCAGCTGGAGCGGACCTGGGACCTGATGCCGGCCTATGTGGCTGAGGACAACGCGGATCTGCGAGCGACGTTGGCGCAGATCGGCACCCGGACGGGGTTGGTTCCGACCCATCGGGTGGATTGGCAACAGCCGGTCCCCGGCGTGCAGGACGGCGCGCTCGCCGGGTCGATCCACGAGAACGAACGACTGCAGGCCGACCTCGATGACATCCAACAGGCATGGCGGAACTCGGACACCCTCGATCCCGCTGTGGATGCCCTGCTGTTCGACCTGCACCAACGCATGAGCGATCGCGCCCGGCGCGCCGCCGGCCTCCAGCGGATACCTCCGACCTAGGCGAGCGGCACCAACGGCAGGCGACCGGAGAGGCGCAGCACGAGCAGCGCCATTTGGGCCGTCAGATACGCATGGTCGTCGGTCGTCACGGCCAGACCGGTGATCCGTTCGATGTTGGCCAGCCGATACCTGACGGTATTCGGATGCACATCAAGAAGCTCCGCAGCGCGGCGCACGCCCCGACCGACCTGGAGGAACGCGTTGAGGGTGACGAGCAGCTCCTCGTGCTTGGGCGCCGGCGACAGGATCGCACCCAAGGTGTCGCGGGCGAAGCGTTGCGCCCAGTCGTGGTCGGCGGTCGCGAGCAGGAGCCGTCCGGCGCCCAGGTCACCGGTCGCGAGCACCATGTCGCCATCGGAGTCGACATGGGCCCGCATGACCTGCAACACCTGGCAGGCCTGAGTGTGCGCGGCGGCGTCATCACCGGGCGACCGGACGATCGTGGAGATCGCGATGAAGACCGGGCAGGCGTGCTGCATACCGTCCAACGCAATCTCAGCCTGCTTGCGCACCCAGGCAGATCCGGCGCGCTCGTCGAGGGTGCCGGGTACCTCGATGACAAGGGCGATGTCGTTGCCCGAAGGCGTGGCCAGGACCGCGGATGGAGCGTCGGTTGCCGTCATCATGCGGGCCATCAGCTTCGGGGTGAGGTCGAACTCTCCGCCGTCTCGACGGCCGACCAGCACCACCACGCGCGGAGAGTCCAGACTGATTCCGAGGCCCTGGGCGCGGTAGTCGAGCGCCACCCGTTCGCCTCGGATCAGGCTCCCGGTGAACGCCTCGACGGCGTGCCATTCGATGTCACCCTCGCGCCTGGCGCGCGAACGCTCCAGCGCCAAATTGTGGGCGGCACGGCGCACGATCGCTGCGTCGAAAGGCCCGAAGCGGCCAGGATGCTCCGCGACCACGACATAGCCCCGGCATTCCTCCTCGACCGCGATCTTGGCCACCATCAGCCGGTGCAACAGGTCGGCTCGCGGAAGCGGTCCCACGGTCAGCGGGTGGCCCCCGGAAAGTTGCTCGAGCAGCGACGCCACGGCCGGCTGCCGGCGCAGGTCCTCGTCGAGCATGCGGACAACTCCTCCTTCGGGGTTTGCTTGGGCAAGACAGTGGAAGCTCGCGTCGTAGATCCAGCACGGCTTGTCCAGCAGGCGCGACACGGCCTCGACAAGGCCGCGAACTCCCCAGCCGCGGAGCAGGATCTCGGTGAGCTGGTTCTCCATCCGGGCGGCCTGTTGGAGCCTCGAGAGCTGGCCTGCCTGGGTGGCGAGGCTGGCGCGCAACCGGGAGGTCAGCTGTACCTGATTGACCGCGGTCGCGGCGAGTTCGGCGAAGATCAGCGCCAGTTCTTGGTCGTGGGCACCGAACTCGAGCACGACGTCCTCGTTGTCCAGGCACAGGACGCCGATCACCTCGTCGCGGAGGATCATCGGCACACCGAGCAGGGACTTCGTGTGCCACCGGCGCATGGCGACCTGCAGCGGCCGCGGATCGACCAGCGTGTTCACGACCATGACGGGGCGTTGGGTACGCACGATCTCGCGGGTGAACTCGTCGCCCGGCCCACCGCTGATGAGCGCTTTCACCTTGGAGTCGATGTCGCTCGGCGCGTGCGCAACAGCTCCATGGAACAACCCGGTTTCCCGGTCGAGCAGATGCATCGAACATCGGCCGGCGCCGGTCAGCTCGGACAGCTTGGTGACGATCAGGCGCAGGACGGTATCGAGGTCTTGCTCCTCCACCAGGGCCGCCGTGACCGAACGAAACGCGGCCACCGCAGACACGGCGGGCGAGAGCCCCACCCCCGTGCTCGCCCCAAGTGGTTCCGACACAGGCCCATGAAACTCTCTGCCCGGTGCGCCGTCCAGGCGGCAGCGGGCGGCCGCTGGGGCTCAGGGCGCGAGGTGGGCCAGGAACCAGGCCAGCGCGGGACTGCTGGAAGCCTCGAAACCCTTGACGTAGGCGTCGAAGTGTCCGCCCGGCAGGATCTCCAGCTTCTTCGGCTCCAGCGCCTTCTCGTAGGCGGCAATGGCGAACCGGGCCGGGGTCAGCACGTCGTTGCGGGCAGGCAGCAGGAGCAACGGGGTCGGGCTGACCTTGTCGATGTAGTCGACCGGGTTGTACTCACCGAGGGCCTCGATGGTGCGCAGCGTGACCTCGTTCTTCCAGTTCGGTGCCCGACCGGCGCCGGTCTCGGTGAACCACTGCCAGGAGTCCGACGTCGGCAGGGCGGACGGCGCCATCGGGTCCTCGGCGACCACCGGGACCATCGTGGGCGGGTTGCCCTGGAACCGCGAGAGCCGCTCGGCGTCGAACTGCTCGCGGTAGATGTCGATGAAGTCGGAACGGACCAGGACCCGAACGTTCTCGTAGCCGCTGATCAGCGGAACCTGGGCGACAACGGCCTTGACCCGACGGTCGATAGCGGCAACGACGAGCACGTGCCCGCCGGAGTAGCTGCTGCCCCAGAGGCCGATCCGGTTGACGTCGGTCTCCGGCAGCGTGGTCGCGTAGGTGATCGCGGTCCGGTAGTCGTGGACCTGTGCCCACGGTTCGATCTCCTGACGAGGCGTCCCGTCGCTGTCGCCGAAGTTGCGGTTGTCGAAGACCAGGGCGTTCAGCCCGTTGTCGGCGAACAGTTCGGCATAGCTGTCGAGGTACATCTCCTTGACGGCCGAGAACCCGTGCGCCAGCACGACGGTCGGGGCGGTGCCGGAGGCGCCCGCGGCCGGGTAGAACCACCCGCGCAGCGTGGTGCCGTCGCTGTCGAACTCGATGTCACGTCGTCTGGCCATCGGAACCTCCGGGGACGCGGGGCGTGCTCGGACCCTAGCCCCCGCGGGAACCGGGGCACCAGAACCCCGGGAGTCGACCTAAGCAGGGACCAGTTCGCGTTCCGGCCCCGTCGACCGGACCTCGGCCTCCTCCCGGTCGATCGCACGTAGCAACATCGCGGTGTTCACGCCGAATTGGGCGATGAACGCGAAGGCCGGGATCCAGACCACGAACAGGCCGCTCCAGGCGAAGACTCCGTGCTTGAAGAACGGCAGGGCGACCGAAGGGGAGAAGATGATGATCGCCCAGACGTTGCAGTACGCGAGCCAGCGCGGGAAGACCGGCCGATCCTGGTTGTCGGAGAGGATGGCGTAGGCGAAGGTCCAGTTCTGCGTGAGGAACGGCATCCACGGCATGACCATGAAGATCCAGCCCATGTCGTTGAGCAGCAGGGTCTGGGACGGGTCGCGGTCGGGCCGGAACGCGGCCACCTCGAAGATCAGGCCGGGGACCAGGAAGGTCAGGCAGGCGAACGCGCCGGCCGCGAGCTGCGTGTAGATCGCTGCCGGGTGGATACCCGCGATGCGGCGCATCTGAGCGGAGACCACTGCGGTGAAGGCGGCGTAGAACATGCTGCTGAACAGCATCAGCAGGGCGCCGAAGCGGATGCTGTTGGTGTGCTCCTGGTAGTGGTGTGCGATCTGTTCGGCCGACCTGCCTGGGGTGATCGGCGGGATGAAGTGCATGAACCCGAACGCCGCGAAGAACAGGGTCACACAGACCATTCCGCTCCACGCACAGACCCGCTGGAACACCATCTGGTGCATGCCTTCTTCTCCTCAGGTGTGGGCGGCCGCGATGTACTGCTCGGCCAACGCGTCGGCGTCGAGTTCTCCCGGCTCGCCGGAGAAGGTCACGGTTCCCCGGCCGAGCAGGTAGACGTAGTCGGCGGCCTCCAGCGCGCGGGTCACGTACTGCTCGACGAGCAGCAAGGAGGCGCCCTGCGAAGCCAGCAGCCGAAGGAAGTCGAAGATCTCGTCGACGATCTTCGGGGCCAGGCCCATCGAGACCTCGTCGAGCAGCACGAAGCGGGGGTTCTGCACATACGCCCGCGCCAGCGCGAGCATCTGCTGCTCGCCGCCGCTCATCGTGCCCGCTTGTTGGGAAAGCCGCTCCCCCAGCCGCGGGAACGCCGACACCGCTTTCTCCACCGACTCGGATTCCGTGCCGGGTCTGGAATGCAGGATCAGGTTCTCCCGCACCGAGAGCGACGGGAACACGCCGCGGCCCTCCGGCACGTGGCAGACCCCGCGCTCGACCAACTTGTGCGGGGCGTACCGGCTGACGTCCCGGCCGTCGAGCAGGACCTGGCCGGAGGTCGGACGCAGCAGGCCCGAGGCCACCCGCAGCAACGTGGTCTTGCCGGCCCCGTTCGGACCCAACAACGCGACCACGCTGGACGGGGGCACCAGCAGACTGACGCCGCGCAGCACGGTGGAACCGGCGTAACCGGCACGGATCGAGTCCAGCCTCAGCATCAGCCGACCGCCCCGGTGCCGGCGAGTTCGTCCAGGCCGTCGGCCTCCGTACCCAGATAGGCGGCGCGTACCAACGGGGAGCACGCGACCTCGCGCGCCGTGCCCTCGAAGATCGGCCTGCCGAAGTCCAGGACGTGGATGTAGTTGCACGTGGTCATGACCAACTCCATGTCGTGCTCCACGATCAGGATCGCCACGTTGCGCTCGGCCACCAGGCGACGCAGCACCCCGCCGAACTGTTCGGTCTCGGTCCCGTCCAGGCCCGAGGAGGGTTCGTCGAGCAGCATCACCGTGAAACCGCCCGCGATGCAGCGGGCCAGTTCGACCAACCGGCGCGCGCCGGTGCTCAGATCGGCCGGGCGCCGGTTGGCCGCATCGCCGATTCCCACCATGTCCATCGCGTCGTCGGCCAGGCGACGGACGGCCGCGGCCTGCGCACGGCTGGATCGCAACGCCCGCCAAGGATTGCTGCCCGCCAGACCGGCCTCCTTGCCGAGCCGGACGTTCTCCCGCACGGTGAGGGTGTCGAACAGTTCCATCCGTTGGAAGGTTCGGCCCATGCCGTTGCGTGCCCGGGCGTCCGGCGACCAGGTGGTGATGTCCTGACCGAACAGGGAAACCCGACCGGCACTGGGCCGGACCACGCCCGTGCAGGCATTGAACGTCGTGGTCTTACCGGCACCGTTGGGCCCGATGAGCCCGGTGATCCGGCCGCGCGGAGCGGTCAGCGTCTGCCCGTCGACCGCCGTCAGACCGCCGAAGCGGACCGTCAGCTTCTCGACGGCCAAGCCGTCCACGTCGCTCGATCTCGTTTGCGCGCTCATCACTGACGACCCGTCACTGGCAGTGGAACTTCGTGCCCTCGGGCGCCCGGAACTTGACGTCGCGGGCGGTGAGGGCGATCACGGCGTAGCAGTTGATGGCCGGCGCGAACTGCTGACCCGGTTTGAACGTCATCGGCGGGCTGAGACCGTTGAGTGTCTCGCCGTTGATGTTGCCCAGGCCCTTCATGATCAGAGCCGTGGTCAGCGGGCCGGAGCGCGCCTGGGCTCCGAGAGTGTTCACCGCCGCCTCCAGCAACTTGCCGGAGCACCAGGCGATCATCGAGGCGCCGTCGAGGGTGAGCGTCGGCGCGTAGCGCTCGAACGCGGCGTGGTACTCCTTCAGGCCAGGGGTGTCGTCGGCCGGGAACGGGGCGAGGAACGAACCGAGGTAGAGCCCGTCGCCGGCCACCAACTTGTCACTCTGGACAGCCGATCCGGCAGCCAGGCTCACCGTGCTCAGGGTCGGGTTGAAGCCGAGGCTGTTGCACGCGCGGGCCACCCGGGACACCGCCGAGCCGTCGCCGCCCACGAACGCGAACTGCACGCCGGCGTTCTTCATGTTCTGGCACTCGGAGGTGAAGTCCGGCTGCGTCAAGGAGAACGGCGCGCTGTAGACGGTCTGCACACCGGCCTGGTCGGCCAACCCACCCTTGGAGGTCGTCGACTCCTTGAGGACGCCGCAGATCGTGGCCTCGACGCAGTAGAGGATGCCGAACTTCTTGAAGTGTCCGGACTCCGCGGCGGACTTGATGCTGCCCAGGTAGGTGCCCAGTGGCGAGGCCCCGACCGGGAACAGGTAGGGATCCTTGTTCCAGTCCAGGTCGATGTTGTCCCCACCGATGGTGGGCATCTTGAACTTCGCGGCGGCTTCCCGGTACGGGCCGACGGTGATCGGGACGTAGGCGTCGATCAGCGCCGCGACCTTCTTGTTCTGGACCAGGTCCAGCACGTTCGCGGTGACCTTGGCCGGGTCGGACTGGTCGTCGAGCTGCATCAGTTCGACGGGGTGGCAGGCCAGCCCACCACGGGAGTTGAGGTCCTTGGCCCAGACCTGCAGCCCGGGCCGGGCGCCTGCGCCCACGGCGCCGATGAACCCGCTGAACACGCCAGTCTGGCCGAGCAACACCGGCGGCAGCGAACTCGTGCAGGCACCCGACGCGGTGGTGAGCGCCGCGCCGACGGTATGGGCCTTGGGCGCGCCCGCCGCGGCGACGGTGGCGGCCGTGCTGCCGGTCCCGGCCGCCGCGGGGACCCCGCCGGCTGCCGCGCCTGCCGTGACCGGGGCGCCGGCGCGAACCGGCGCCGCCGCGGCAGTGGCCACGGCGGCCGAGTTGGTCGCAGTGGCTGTGGTCTCGGCACTGTCGGTGGTTTGCGGCGCCGTGGCGGGGTTGATCCCGGCGTCCTTGAGCTGCTGGTCACTGAGCTTCATGACGGCGGAGTTGGCGGCCTCGATGCGGGCCTCCGAGACGCGGTTGCCGCATCCGGTCAGGAGCAATGCGCTCGTGGCGACCAGCGCGACCGCCGTGCCGTTACGGGTTCTCATCGATGTACTCCAGTGGTCAGCAAAGGCTCGTGGGTCGCGGAGCTGACGAGCAGTTCGGGGGGCAACTGGTGCACCGGGTCCATGCGGTCGCGCCAGGGGCTGAGCGTTCGTTGTCGTCCGGCCGCGGCGACCCGTCCGACTACCTCGGCGAACTGGCCCTGCGACAGCGCGGCGGCGAGGATCGCGGCCAGGCCGAAGCCGACCTGCAGCAACGAGAGGTGGTCCGGGTTGTCGATGTAGCCGGGCAGCACGTAGAGCAACAGGGCGCCGAGCACCGCGCTGGTCACCGTGCCGCGACCGGAGATGGCCAGTACCGCGAGCAGAACCAGCGACTGCAGATAGTTGAAGCTGTCCTGATTGACGCTGCCGAACAGTGAGGCGTACATCGCCCCGCTGATCCCGGCCAGGAACGCCGACAGACAGAACACCATCACCCGGATCATGTTCAGGTTGGTCCCGAGCGAGGTCAGCGCCGCCGGTGAGTCGGCCAGGCCGCGCAGCAGTCGGCCGAGCCGGGAGCGTTCCACCAGCACGACGGCGACGACGCAGGCCAGCGCGACGGCGAGCACGAAGTAGTAGTAACGCGTGTCGGAGTCCAGGCCGCCGAAGTGTGGGCGCCGGGTGTCCAGCCGACCGAACCCGAACATCCAGCTCTGCCCGTAGGCGTACTGCGCGAGCAGGATCCCGAACCCGAGAGTGGCCAGGCCGAGGAACAGCCCGGACAGGCGGATCGCGGGGATCGCGATGAACGCCCCGACCGGGACAGCGAACAGGCCGCCGAGCAACAGTGCGACGCCCCAGGGCAGGCCGTCGTGCAGCATGTGTCCGAAGGCGGCGGCACCGACCGCGGCGAAACCCACGTGGCACAAGGAAATCTGTCCGGAGGTCCGCACCAGCAGGCCGAGGGAGAGGAAGAGGATCACCTGGGTCAGCCCGGTGCTGTAGAGCGAGAGTCGAGTGCCGACCAGGTGTGGCACGAGTAGCGCGGCGCCCAGCAGGACGGCGTAGCCGGCGCCGCGGGTCCTGACGCTGAACGAGCCGGCAGTCGGCGCCCGATCCTTCACCTTGCGCCCGATCTCCTGCAGGCGACTCTTGGGAGTCACCAGCATCGCGATGAACAGGATGATGAACGGCACGTTCAGATCGATGCCGCGCAGCACCACTTCCCCGGCGAACTCCTTGGACACCAACTTCTGCACCAGGCCGACGGTCAGGCCGCCGACGAAGGCCATCGGGATCGAGGTGAACCGCCCGATCGCCGCGGCCCCGAACGCCTGGACGACCAGCAGCGAGAGCACGTTCACGTCGAGTTGGAAAGTCACCGAGGCGAACAGCACACCGGAGACGGCCGCGAACATCGAGCCGATGATCCATGCGGTCCGGCGCACCTTCGCCGGCGCGGTGCCTGCCATGTCGAGCAGCGCCGGGTTGTCGACGACGCCACGCATCGCGACGCCCAGCCGAGAGGTTCGGAAGAAGACCGACAGGCCGAGAGCCGCGGCGACCCCGAGGGCCATGTCGATGACGTTGTCCCAGCTGACCGAGACGTTGGAGACCCCGAATGCCTTGCCCTGTGGCAGGAACGGCTCGAAGGTGAGCTGCTCGGATCCCCAGATCAGGATCACGATCGAGCGGACGGCAACCAGCAGACCGACGGTGGCGACGATCTTGTACGTGGTGGTCACCCCGGACAGCGCACCGGCGAGGCGTTCCAGCACCAGGCCGGTCGCGGCGCCGAAGACAACGACCGTGACAACGGCTGCCACTGCCCACGGGACGCCGTGCACCTGGCGCAGTTCGTAGAAGACGAATGCGGCGGCAGCGCAGATCGCGCCGTGGCCGAGGTTGAACAACCCGGAGGTCTTGTAGGTCAGTACCAGGCCCATCGCGGACAGGCCGTAGATCGACCCGACGATCAATCCCGTGACGATGAAGGGGATGTAGGCGTTCATGACTCGCACGCTCCGCAGGGACGCAACCCCTCGGCGGCAGCGTCGGCCGGGTCGAGCACGCGGATCGCCTTGCCCGCCACGAGCGGGCACTCGGGTCGGTGGAAGCGCACCATGCCGGCCACGGTCACGACCCGGCCGCCGGTCGCCGCGGCACCCACCACAGATCGGTTCGGCGTGATCGTGCTGAACACCCGGGCCATCTCGATCCGCACGGTCCGCAAGCCCGCCAACAGCCAGTGGACCAGGCAGAGGGCGGAGACCACGACGGCGCCGATTCCCCCGAGCAGCCAACGCATCTGGGTTGCCAGGTCGACCTCACCGGCGCCGCCCCAACTGCACACCGCGAGCCCGGCCAGGCCGAGCACGCTCCCGCCGATCGCGATGTCCCGGTCGCGGCGACCCCACGGGCGATCGCCGAGCACCACCTCGCCCCGGGAGCGCCGTTTCGACGCCGTCACGTAGGCCGGCACCCGTGGGCCCCCGGTTCGGGTTGCGGCGCGGCGCACGCGCGGTTCGCGCACAGCGGTCGTCATCGGCTCGCGGTGCCCTCGTCATCGGTCCGGGCCGCGATGCCGTGCTCGTTGACGGCGATGCGCAGCGCACGCAGTTCACGCCATTCGTCGCGCAGGTCGGCCGAGAGCCACAAGGCCGTGCCGATGCCGAGCATGAACAGGCCGAACAACCCGTTGGAGATGATGTACGGCATCTGCTTGACGATGTACTCGGTGTCGCTGACGCCCAGATAGCCCAGCAGCAGCGAGACCAGACCGATGATCACAGCCACGATCGCACCGGTGCGGTCCCACTGCGTACGCAGCGCGGTCATCACTTCCATGGCCGGAGAACCCCCAGACGGCGAAGGCCGGTACCGACCGCGAGGACAGCAATCGCGACCGCGACAACGGCGAGGTAGATGTTCTGCGTGTCGGCCACCAGCAGCGGTGACCGCAGCGCGACGAGGTCGGCCGGCTGCGCGGAGGCCGGCACGGTCCGAACCGGCGGGCCGGCCGCGGGGACAGGATCGGTGACCGACGGCAGACCGGGTGCGAAGACACCCGGGATCGGGACGGCCGCAGGCACGGCACCAGTGCTGGTCGGGGAATCCGCCGCCGGCGCCGGGCCGAGGGCGGTAACGGGCTTGGGCACGTCGAACGCGACCTCGGCCAGGGATCCGCCGAGGGTGTAGGTCGCGTGGGTGGCCCCGTTGTAGTACGGATTCGCCGGCGGGGCCGGGAAATCGGTGGTGAACGTGACGGCCGGGGCCACGACGCCGTTCGTGGTGTCGGCGGCCTGTTGGAACGTCACTTTCATTCCCCGGTCGGCGAAAGCCTTCAGCACCGGCCCGGACGGGATCGCGTAGTCGTGGCCCGACTGCCCGGGCAAGGTCGCCGTGAAAACGCCGTCGGTGAAGCCGAGGGCCGGCGCGTCGAGCGTCTGCCCGCCGGACGGAACCGGCATCGGCGGAAACTTCAGCGGCTGCACCTGGCCGAAGCCCGGCACCGGGATCGGCAGCGGCACCGTGCCGGGCGTCTGCTTCGGGATCACGATCCGCATCCCGGGAACGGTGATCGCGCCGATGCTCATCTCCGAGGAGCGGGTGAGTTTTCCGGTGTTGCCGTCGGCGACGACCGTGGCCAGCGACCGCACGCCGGACAGCGTGAACACGTCGCCGAACTGCAGGGTCTTGAACACCGTCCGAGCCTGCGAGGTGACGCCGCGGTCCCCGTCCACCTCGATCCGCGAGGTGGATTCGAAACCGCTGACATCGGTCCCGACCAGTGCGCGGGATTCCGCGACCAACGCGTCGCTGCGCGAGTTCAGCGTGATGCCCGGGTAGTTCGCCGACCGAGGTGCCTCACCGGCGCTCGTCGCCACGTACAGCGGGTAGTTCGGGAACGAGACCCCGAACAACCCCGACATCAGTCCGGGCGCACCGACGATCGTGTCGCCCGGATAAGGGAACGACGCGAACGCGTCCGAGCCACCGACGCTGGTCAGGTGAGCCGAGGACACCGGGCCGGACCCGGTCAGCACCAGGTTCAGCGGGAACGACGGGTTGGAGATCCCGTTGTTGATGCCGTAGGCGCTGGCGACAGCGTCGAAACTGTTGTCCGCGGCTTGGGCCGGCGGGGCGACGGCAAGCGCGGCACCGGCGCTGACGACCAGGACGGATGCGCCGGCCAGGACGGCGGCGCGACGCCAGGTTCGGCGCCGTCGTGCGGTGTGGCGGCCGGCCAACGGACACGCTCCTCGATCGGGGGACAACTGACGGACAGACCGGACGGTGTTGCTTCAGCGCGGCAGGGCGGCCAGCAGTTCACGAGCGGCCCGCTCGCCGGCCGTGGTGGCGGTGTTGACGTTGCCGGAGGAGTTGTACGAGCCCGCCAGGTGGATCCGACTGGTCAGATCCCGGGCCGCATGGAAGCGGCCGAGGTCCCGGTACAGACCCGGGTGGCTGTAGACCAGCACCGGGTACCAGCGATTGATCCGGCTGAACTCGACGTCGGCGCGAACGCCCGGCAGGACCTTGTCCAGCTCGGCCAGCGCGGCGTCGAGAACCTCGTCGTCGGTCGCGTCCATCCGGTCGATCGCCCACTGGTTCATGACGAACAGCGAGATCAGGCCCTTGCCGGCAGGCGCCCGCCCGGGTGCCTTGTTGTGCTCGAGAATGACCGCGAACAGACCCTCCGACACCGGCTTCGGCACCACGACGAACGAGGCGGGACACTGCGGGATTCGCGACAGCGCAAGGTTTATCGACATCGTCGAGGTGTAGTTGAGCTCGCGCAGGAACTTGGCTCGGTCCGGCTCCAGCTGCGGCACCAGGTCCGGAACCAGGTTGCCCATCGAGCTCACCACCGCCCCCGCGGCGCGTTCGGTGATCAACCCGTCCGGGCCGAGATAGGTGACCTCCACGCCGTCGCCGGTCTCGACCACCTCGACCGCGTTGCAGTTCAACCGCACGTCCGGCAGTGCCGCGGCCAACCGCTGGGGGAACGAGGAGTAGCCGTCGCGGAACGCGAACAGCTTGGTCCCGAGCACCTTCTGCCAGAGGAACAAGAACTCGACCACCGAGATCATCTCGGCGGGAACCCCGGCGCCACCACGCACAGTCGGTTCGATCAGGTAGTCGTAGAGCTCGCCGTCCAGACCGCGACGTTCGCAGTACTGCGCCGGAGTCTCCACGTCGTACTTGCCCGCGACCGAGAGGTCCTCGTAGGACAGCAGCTTGCGCACCCGGAACGCGTCCCGGACCAGCTTGGCCACCTTCAGCTTGGACCGCGTCGAAAGCAGCTTGGTCCGGGCCGCGTCCAGCGCCAACTTGTCCGCGCGCAGGTAGTGCATCTGGCTCCCGCGGATGAAGCCCATCAACGAGTTGGCCGGGATCAGCTCGTCGGCCATCCCAAGGTCGCGAACCAGCTTCATGACGCTGCCGTAGGCCTCCGGGAGGATCGTCGTGCCGGCCTCCATGAGGAATCCGTCCCGTCGGACGGTGAGCAGCTGACCGCCCACCCGGTCGCGGGATTCCAGCACGACGACGCGCCGGCCGGCCTGGTGCAGTCGGTAGGCAGCAGCGAGCCCGGACGGTCCCGCGCCGATGACGAAGACCGGGTCGGCCGCCGCTGGGACGGTCTGTTCGGACATGGTGTCCATGGTGGAGACACGGTGTCTGTCTGTCAAGACACGCTGTACGCCGGCGGACAAATCGGTACCCTGGATTCGTGCCCCAGTCCGCTGAGAAGTCCGTCGATGCCCCCGCCGCCCGGCCCTTTGCCGTGTCCCGCGAGGACCGGCGGCGCCAGCTGAGCCGGCACTTGATTCCGGTGATCGAGAAGCTCGCCGCCGATGGCGAGCCCTACGGGGACCTCAGCGTCGAGCGGATCATCAAGGCCGGCGGCATGTCCCGGTCGGCGTTCTACAACTACTTCGACGACAAGATCGACCTGCTGGCCGCGATGGCCGGCGACGCGGTCGCGGACGTGGTCGCCAGCGGGGACAACTGGTGGGAGTTCCCGCACGACGGGAACAAGGCCGACCTGCGCGCCCGGATCCAGGTGCCCTTCGACACCTATCGCCGCGCGCACATCATTTTCGGCGCGATGGTCGAGGTGGCCACCTACGACGAGCGCGTTCGCACCCAGCAGGGCTTGCTCATGGGCCAGGTCTCCGAGGGCCTGGCGGTGCACCTCGCGGAAGCGCAGAGCCAGGGCAGTGCGGACGCGACGCTGGACCCGGTGCGCACCGCGAAGTGGATCGTCTGGATGCTCGAGCGCGGTCTCTATCAGTTGGTGGACAAGGCCGACAGCGACGAGGCGGAACTGCTGCTGGACGCGGCCACCGACGTCGTCTGGAACACGCTGTACGCGACGTCGCGGTCGGGTTCTGCCTGACCTGACTTGCGCGCGGCCCAGGTGATGGTGAGGTCGAGCAACAGGTAGCCGAGCGCGATCGTGGCGGCGCCGGCGACCCACTTCACCGGTTCGGAGGCCTGCGCGTTCAGCGCGCTGTAGATCGGCCAGCCCACGGCGATGCTGCCCGCGGCGTTGCACACCATCGGCAACGCGAGCAGGTAGGCCGCGCGCCATCCGGTGAACAGGTGACGGGCCGCGTAGAGGAGCACCGCGACCTCGAACGGTCCGCCGACGTTGATGAACAGCCAGTAGAGCGGGAAGCCGGCGAGGTCGAAGGGCGGGTCGGCGTAGTAGACGTACATGTCGCGGGCCAGGATCGGGATCTCGACAGCTACGTCGACCACGAACAGAATGCCCACCCACTGCCATAACTGACGTCGCGTCACGCCGCGGTCAAGGGCCTTCAGGATCAGATAGGGCATGCCGCCGAAGAACACGATGTAGATGCCCAGGCCCCACAGCGGCACCTTGGCGAAGGTGTCCAGCACCGTCCACTGACCGTCGACGGGGTGGTAGAGGCAGCCGAGGACGTCATCGATCGGCTCGTTGAGGTAGGAGATTCCGCCGCCGACCAGTAGAAGCGCGAGCAGGTAGCTGCGATGCCGGACGATCTCGCGCACGGCGTAGCAGGCGAAGACCAGAACCAGCGCGCCCATCACCGAGGTGACAACGATCTGCGACGTGTGCGGAAACCTCAGCCCGTCCGGGTGCTGAGGCAGGTCGAACGACCCGGCACTGGGCATGGTCAGGGCGCCGCGAGTGCGGAACGCTTGACCGGCTGCCCGTTCATCTCGCGCAGATGGTTGCAGGTCTCCAGCACCAGGTCCACCTGCGAGTCCGGATCCCCGAACGCGCCGCCGCCGAGGAAGCTGGCGTAGTTGATGACGTTGATCCAGCACTGGTTGGCTGCGGGGATCGCGTCGATGTAGGGCTGCAACTGGGCGGCCACCTGCTGCGAGGTCCCACAGGCCCGCGCCCGCCGGACCACCTCCACCGGCGTCGCGTCGATGATCTTGAGAGCGTCGGCACGCGACCAGTCGGTCGGGATCAGGTGCGCCGGATAGGCGTAGTCCGGGCGGATCGGGTGCTCGCCCATCCCCCAGTCCCGGTAGCACTGCGGGCCGGGGATGACCGCGGCCGAGTCCCAACGGGCGATCGGGCTCGCGACCAGCGCGTCCACCCGTTCCTGCGTGGTCTCGATGATGTTCATCGCGAGCAGGTAGAAGATCAGTTCGTCGGGGTCGCGGCCGGACTCCTCGGCCAGGCGGCGCGCTTCGGCGACCTGCTCGCCGTACCAGTCCGGGCTGCCGCAGGTCGGCACGTAGGTGATCCAGCCGTCGGCGATCGTCGCCGCTATCCGTACCGCGCGGCCGGGACCACCCGCGATGAGGATCGGCGGACGCTTCGCGCCGTAGGGCATAAGCGGCAGCACCGCGTTCCGCAGGCTCCAGATCGGACCGTCGTAGTTCACGACACCCTCGGCGTCCATCAGCAGCTTGATGATTTTCACGGACTCCTCGAGGTGCGCGAACGGCTTGTCGTGCGCGACGCCGTAGGGCGTGAACTGCTTGACCTCGCCCGCACCCATCGCGAGAAAGAAACGCCCCTTCGAATAGTGATCCAGCGTCAGGGCCAACTGTGCCAGGTTCGCCGGCGGCCGGCGGATCGCGTCGAAGACCGTCGTACCGAGCTGGATCTCGGTGGTGTGGATGGCCACGTCGGTCATCAGCGGCCAGGTGTCCATGAACGTGTCGATGTCCCATACCGCGCTGGCCGGCACCAGGTCCGGCGTCCACAGCGAGCGCGGGATCGTCAGCATCATCTGGTCGGACCAGATCATGAAGTCGTAGCCCTGCCGCTCGTACAGCGCTCCGATCGCGCGGTTCAGATCGGGGTCGAACATGTGCCCGCAGGGTCCGTACTTGACGTCGCGCACCGGGCTCGCCTCCATCGGTTGGGCCACTTGGCCCATATCTTGGGCCAGCTGGCCCAATACGTCTACCCTGAGCCCATGACCATCGCCGAGGTCTCCCCCAATCAGCGCGAGAAGCAGCGCCAGATCGTGGCCGCCGCGAAGGACGTCCTGCTGCGCGCGGGCCTCGCCGGGTGCACCGCCCGTGTGCTGGCGGAGGAGAGCGCGTTCAGCCGCAGCGCGATCCACTACTACTTCGCCTCGATGGAGGAGATCGTCGATGCGGCGATGGCCTCGCATCTGCACGACTTCGTCGCCGACCTGCGGGCGACCGCGGCCGGCGTCGACGACCCGGTCGCCCGGTTCTGGGCGGTGACCGAGCGGTACCACCTGGCACTGGGCGAGCAGCCCGAGCGCACGATGCTCTGGTTCGACTACTCGATCGCCTGCGTGCGGGCCGGGCGCCGGGAGCCCGCGGTCGCGATCGAGGTCGCCTTGCGCGAGGTCCTGGCCGGGCTGCTCAAGGACTGCCGCGTCAAGGACTGGAAGGTGCGGTCCGAGGCAGTGCTGGCGTTCATGATCGGCACCACTCTGCGGCGGGTGCTGCATCCGGGGTCACCGGTGCGCGACGTTCGCCGCCAGCTGGCCGGGATCAGCGGGATCAGTTAGGCCGGCGCACCGTCGCGTGCGAGTGGCGCACCAGGGCGGTGCCCCTCAGTCGGAGACGTGCAGGTCCAGAGCGGGCAGCGGTCCCCGGGCGATCTTTCGTGCCTCCCGTTTGGTCAGCCCGAACGCGCGCAGCATCATCTCCGCCCCGACGGCGTCGGCGTCGGGGCCGAAACGGCCGGCGAGCACGCCCTTGATCGCGGCGAACGCGGCCGCGGCCACCGATGTCAGGCAGAGATCCAGGTCCTCGATGTCGAAGCGTCCGGTCTCGCGGCCACGCTCGAGCGTCTTGCGCGCGTAAGGGAGTAACGACTCCTCGAACAGCTCCTCGGCGCCGGCGAGCTTGGTGAGGACCGCCGCGAGCTCGGGCTCCTCGCGGGCGAACAGCACGAACCGGCGGTAGGAGAAGGACGCGGTCTCGGCGGGGTCGGCAAATTCGAGTGCGAACGAGCCGATCGCCGTCGCCGCAGTGGCGAGCACGTCGGCGAGGACCGCTTCGACAATCGCGTCCTTGGACTCGAAGTGGTTGTAGAAGGTGCCGAAGCCGACGTCGGCGGCCTTGGCGATGTCCGCGATTTTCAGGTCGACAGCGCCCTGCTCGGCGAGCATCTGCCGCGTGGCGGCGAGCAGCCGGGCGCGGGCCTCGAGCTTTCGCCGCTCACGTCGGCCGAGGCCGTCGGAGTCCTCCGTCACCCGATCAGTTTCGCACAGATGATTTCGATATCAAACTTGATTCTGCAATCAGAAAGGAGGATCGTGTGGCCATGGTCACCCTCACCCCGAACCCCGACGTCATCGTCGTCGGCGCAGGCCACAACGGCCTGACCGCCGGTTGCTACCTCGCCAAGGCGAACAAGCAGGTGCTGATCCTGGAGGCGGGTTCGCAGGTCGGCGGCATGACCGCGACCAACCCGATCATCCCCGAGGCCCCGGCGCACCTGTTCAACGAAGGTGCGATCCAGCTGACCGGCATCTTCCGGCTCTCCGGCGTCGCCGAGGATCTGGAGCTGCACAAGTACGGCCTGCGCGAGATCCCCGTCGACCCGGCGCACATCCAGCTCGCGCCCGACGGCAGCTCGCTGGCGATCTGGAAGGACGCGAGCAGGACCGCCGACGAACTGCGCTACTTCTCGCCGAAGGACGCGCGAGCGTGGCTGGACATGTCCAACGCGATGTACCACGCGATCGGCCCGGTCATCGAGTACATGAAGGTGCATCCGACGCGACCGTTCAGCAAGGAATTCCTGAAGGAGACCGCGAAGGCGGTCCCGCACCTGCGCAAGATGTGGGGGCTCAAGCACATCGTCGGCGCGTCCCACTTCGAATTCCTGGACTCGACCTTCGAGACGGAGCTGCCCAAGGGCGCGCTGTCAGCGATGGCGGCGTTCTCCCAGTTGAAGCTGGACATGACGGCCTGGGCGATGATCTACCTAGGCATCGTGCAGCGCGTCGCCAACGCGATGCCGGTCGGCGGCACCGGAGCGCTGCCCAAGGCGCTGCACCAGTGTTTCCTCGCCCACGGTGGCGAGGTGCGGGTGAATTCCCCCGTCGCCGAACTGAACCTCGAGGGCGACCGGCTCGTCGGTGTGACGCTGGAGTCCGGCGAGAAGATCCGCGCCCGCGACGGCGTCATGACCACCTGCAACCCGATCATCACGCTCACCCGCCTGCTGCCCGCGGGCACACTGGACCACAAGCTCGAGGCGCGGGCCAAGGACATCCCGATCCGCAAGACCCACGCGACGTCGCTGAAGATCAACGTCGCGACCAGCGGCAAGATCACGATGGAGAAGCACCGGCAGTGGCGTAAGGACAAGCTCGACCCGACCGGCATCCTCGTCGCCTGGGCAACCCTCGAGGAGCAGAGCGCGGCGTGGGACATGACGGTCCGCGGCGAGTGGTACCACCCGATGCCGGTGCACTGCTCGATCGTGCCGAGCCGCGTCGACCCGACCCAGGCTCCCGCCGACGGCGACACCTTCTGGCTGTGGTCGGGCATCCCGCCGGTGAACCCGGTCACCCCGTGGGAGGAGGTGCGCGACGAGGTCGGCCGGACGGTGCTCAAGGACGCCGCGCAGTACTACGTCGGTCTCGACACCCATGAGATCGGCCGTGCCGTGCTCTGCGGCCCGGACCTGGAGAAGCGGTTCAACGCCCCGGCCGGGAACGTCTACCACGTCGACCCGCTGATCACCCGCTTCGGCCCGATGCGCCCGGCGCCCGGGTTCGGTAAGTACCGCACCCCGGTGCCCGGCCTGTATTTGTCCGGAGCCGGCACGCACCCGACCGGTGGCGTGTGCGCGCTGCCGGGCAAGCTCGCGGCGCAGACATTGCTGGGCGACCTGGCCAAGCTGCGTAAGGCCAAACGGTCCTGAGTACGCTGCCGCAGAACGGAATCCGGCACCGCGGCAGAACGGCGGCCAGGCATGAGCACCGACGAGACCGAGGTTCCGGCGGCGGCCTGGCGGCAGAACTGGACCGAGGCCGCCGACTCCGTGTTCGCCGGCACCACCCCACCGGCCGCCGGACGCAGCTACCCCACCCTCACCTACGAGGTCACCGGCCGGATCGCCCGGATCACGTTCAACCGCCCCGAGCGCGGCAACGCGATCACCTGGGACACCCCGCTGGATCTCGCCGACGCCGTCGAACGGGCCGACCTGGACCCGCGGGTGCACGTGATCGTCCTCGCCGGACGCGGCAAGGGTTTCTGCGGCGGCTACGACCTGGCGCTGTTCGGCGAGGACGGCTTCGGGGCGAGCGCCGAGGCGTCGAGCCCGCACCCGGGCAGCGTCCTCGATCCGGTCGTGCAAGGCCGTAATCACGACTCGGGGCGCACCTGGGACCCGATGCTGGACTACGCCATGATGAGCCGCTTCAACCGCGGGTTCGCCAGTCTGCTGCACGCGAACAAACCCACCGTGGCCAAGCTGCACGGCTTCGCCGTCGCCGGCGGCACCGACATCGCGCTGTTCGCCGACCTGATCATCGCCGCCGCGGACACCACGATGGGTTACCCGCCAACCCGCGTCTGGGGCATCCCGGCCGGCGGCATGTGGGCGCACCGGGTCGGTGATCAGCGGGCCAAGCGACTGCTGTTCACCGGCGACGCGTTCACCGGCAAGGACGCCGCCGAGTGGGGTCTGGCCGTCGAGGCACCGCCGGCCGAGAAACTCGACGAATGCACCGAGGCGCTGCTCGAGCGCGTCGCCGCGACGCCGATCAACCAGTTGATGATGGTGAAACTGGCGCTGAACTCCGCTCTGCACGCCGCAGGCGTGGCCAACTCCACGATGATCAGCACCGTCCTGGACGGCATCTCCCGGCACACCCGCGAGGGCTACGGATTCCAACAACGCGCCGCCGCGGAAGGGTTCCGGACCGCGGTCGCGGAGCGGGACACCCCGTACGGGGATTACCGCGCCGGGCGCTGAGAATCACCCAGCAGCGCTTCAACGCATTCCGGACCCCGATCCCGTCGGCTCCTGAACACCACCGCAACCGGCGTTGCGGGTCGCGCCGGCTTTCCCGTCGCACCCGTATCGAGTGTGCTCACCAGCCGTCGCAGCCGCACCGCGTATCGGGATTGGGGGACGTGCGCTAGATCCGGATCCCACCGCCGCAGGTCACGGTCTCGCCGGAGATGTAGTCCGACTCCGGGATGCAGAACAGGTAGACCGCGCCGGCGGCCTCGTGGGGTTCGCCGCCGCGGCCCAGCGGGATCATCTGCTCCATCGCGGCCTGCAGTTGCGGGTTCACGCCGACGGCGATGGTCTTTCCCTCGACGTCGATCGTCGCGTTGCCGCCGGCCGAGGCCTCGGTCAGGCGGGTCTTGATCCAGCCGAAGGCGACCGTGTTGATGGTGACGTTGTAGCGGCCCCACTCCTTGGACAGCGTGCGGGTCAGCCCGGTCACCCCGGCCTTCGCCGCGGCGTAGTTGGCCTGGCCCGGGTTGCCGCCGAGCCCGGCGATCGAGGAGATGTTCACGACCTTGCGGCACCGGGCGACCCCGGCGGCGGCGATCTCGGCCTTCGCCGCAGCCGCGATGACCGGCTGCGCTGCGCGCAGGATCTTGAACGGCGCCTTCAGGTGCACGTCGAGGATCGCGTCCCACTGCTCGTCGGTCATCTTCTGCACGACCGAGTCCCACGTGTAGCCGGCGTTGTTGACGATGATGTCGACCCCGCCGAACTCCTCGACAGCCGTTTGGATGAAGCGCTCGGCGAAACCGTCCGCAGTCACCGACCCGGGGCAGGCGACCGCCCGGCCGCCCGTGGCCTCGATCGCGGCCACGGTCTCCTTGGCCGGCGCGTCGTCGAGGTCGTTGACCACGACCGCCGCCCCGTCGCCGGCCAGTTTCAGTGCGATCTCCCGGCCGATGCCGCGCCCGGATCCGGTCACCAGCGCCACGCGCCCGTCCAACTTGCCCATCACGAATCTCCTACGTTTGCCAGGGCGACGACCGCGTCGCCGGTCAGGGTGGTGGTGCCGTCGGCGAGGCTGACGTTCAGCGCCAGGGTGGCGCGCTGTTCGCCGTCGACCTCCGCGATCGAGGTGACGGTGGCGGTACAGATCGGCTCGGCGTGCACCGGGGTGATCGCGGCGAACCGCACGGCGTAGGACCGGATCCGGTCCGGGGGAAACAGGTCGGTGAGGAACCGGCCCAGGTAGGCCATCGAGAGCATCCCCTGGGCGAACACGTCTTCCATGCCCGCGGCGCGGGCGAGTTCGTGATCGAGATGGATCGGGTTGGTGTCCCCGGACGCTCCGGCGAACAACGCCAGGGTGGTCCGCGAGATCGCCGAGATCTTCAGGGCGGGCAGTTCGGTGCCGACCTTCAGTTCGACCGGGGCGCTCACGAACCCACTCACGAACCCACCTCCGGGTTGCGGACCACGATGACCGAGGTCAGGTCGGCGACCGCCGCGCCCGCCTCGTCGGTGACCGCCGTCTTCTTGACCACGAAATCCAAGGCGCCGCCGCGTTTGCTGTAGACGTCGGTGATCGTGGCGGTCGCGGTCAGCCGCTCACCGGCGTGGGCGACGCGGTGGTAGTCGAACCGCTGCTCGCCGTGCAACACGTACTTGAGGTCGATACCGATCCGGCCGGCCCAGGCGAACGGGTCGCGCTGCTCGAGCTCGATCGCGAACAGGAAGGTCGGCGGCACGGGCACATCCGGGTGCCCGGCGTTCTTCGCCGCGTCCACGTCGGAATACACCGGGTCCCGTTGACCGGTGGCGCGGGCGAAGGCGGCCAGCCGGCCTCGCTCGATGTCCATGCCGACCGGCGGCAGGCTCATGCCGATCGCGTCCGGGCTGATCGCCATCTCAGGCCACCTTTTCGTACAGCGTGACGACCGCGGCCCCGCCAAGGCCCAGGTTGTGCTGCAGTGCGACGTTGACATCGTCGACCTGGCGCGGGCCGGCCTCGCCCCGCAGCTGCCAGACCAGTTCGGCGCACTGGGCCAGTCCGGTGGCGCCCAGCGGGTGACCCTTGGACAACAGGCCGCCCGACGGGTTGGTGACGACGCGTCCGCCGTAGGTGTTGTCGCCGTCCATCACGAACTTCTCCGCCGTGCCCTCCGGCGTCAGCCGCAACGCCTCGTAGGTGAGCAGTTCGTTGGTGGTGAAGCAGTCGTGCAGCTCGACGACCTTGATGTCCGACGGGTCGACGCCGGCCGCCTCGTAGACCTTGTCCGCGGCCGCCTGTGCCATGTCGAATCCGACCAGCTTCATCAGGTCGGTCTCGAAGGAGGACGGTCGGTCGGTGGTCATCGCCTGCGCCGCGATAGCCACGTCCGCCCGCAGCCCGTGCCGGGCCGCGAACTCCGGGGTGCACAGCACCGCCGCGGCCGCGCCGCAGGTCGGCGGGCAGCACTGCAGCCGGGTCAGGAAGTCGTAGATCTTCGGTGAACCCAGCACGTCCTCGAGGCTGATCGGGTCGCGGAAGACGGAGTACGGGTTGTTCGCCGCATGCGTACGCGCCTTGACCGCGATCCGGGCGAACACATCGGTGTTCATGCCGTACCGCTCCGCGTACTCCGCTCCCGCGCCGCCGAAGTACCGCGGCGCCATCGGGGCGTCGCTCTCGCCCTGGAGCTTGCTGAGCACCTCGTCGAACCGCTCGAACGGCGAGGGCCGGTCGTTCCAGTTCGAACCCAACGCCCCACGCTGCATCTGCTCGAAACCCAACGCCAGCACACATTCCGCGGCTCCGGACTCGACCGCCTGCCGCGCCAGCCACAACGCCGAGGAGCCGGTGGAGCAGTTGTTGTTGACGTTGACCACCGGGATGCCGGTCAGGCCCACCCCGTAGAGCGCGTTCTGCCCGCAAGTCGAGTCGCCGTACACGTAGCCGACGTAGGCCTGCTGGATCACGTCGTAGGACACCCCGGCGTCAGCCAAGGCCGCCCGTAGGGCACCAGCGGCCATGACGTCGTAGCTCTGCGCCCGGCTCGGGGTCGCGAACGGAACCATCCCCACTCCGGCAATGCGTGCGTGGTGCGTCATCCGAACTCCTCCAGCTCTAGCCGTGATTCACTTAGCATGGCAGAGTAAGTGAATCTTCGCTAGAGCAGGAGAACCGGTGAGTCCAGCCCGTGCCACGGCCCCGGCGCCGGGCACCCGTCCACCCAACCGCCGCGAACTGGTGCGCGCTGCCGCCGCCGACCTGTTCGCCCGGGACGGGTTCGCCAACGTCGCGATGGCCGAGGTGGCAGCGGCAGTCAACGTCGGTCCGTCCGCGCTCTACCGACACTGGTCGGGCAAGGACGACCTGCTGTTCGACATCCTGAGCACCGCGTTGGACTCGTTGGTCGCCGACCTGCCTGCCGCCGGGGCCGCGGACCTGCCTGACATCGCGCGTCAACTGGCGACCCGAGCTCTGGACCACCGGAGCATCGGCGTCCTGTTGCAGCGCGAGTCCCGACACCTCGGTCTCGACGCAACGGCCCAGATCCGGGCCAAGCGCAGGCGGCTCACCGGCTGGCTCACCGCCGAACTGTCGGCAGCGCGTCCGGAATTGTCCACCGCACAAGTCGAACTGCTCGGCCTGTGCGCGATCGACGCCGTCTCCAGCGTCTCCTTCCACCGACTCGAACTGCCCCGCCCGGCCTACCTTGACCTGCTCGCCGAGTTGGGCACCCGCGTCCTGGCGCTGCCCCCGGGCGCCGGTGATCCGCGCGATGCCCGCCCGCGCCGGGCATCGGACGTCGCCCGGGCCGACGAGATCCTGGACTGCGCCGTCCGGCTGTTCGCCGAACGTGGGTACGCCGAGGTCTCCACCGACGACATCGGCGGCGCCGCCGGAATCGCCGGGCCCACCATCTACCACTACTTCCCGAGCAAGCAGGCCGTCCTCGTCGCGGCCATGCGGCGCTGCACCGCACAGCTCCAGGAAGCGATGCGCCTGGCGCAGGAGCACGGCACGGACTCCACGGACGCCCTGCGGCGGCTCACCGACGCCTACGTCGATCTCGCGCTCGACCACCCCGACCTGATCACCGTCCTGATCACCGAGACCGTGCACCTGCACGACGAACTCGGCAGCCGTACCGTCCGCGAGGTACAGCGCGCGTACATTGCGGACTGGGTCGCGCTGGCGGCGGCCCACCGCCCGAGCGAGGACCCGACGGTCACCCGCATCAAGGTCCAGGCCGCGCAGATGCTCGCCAACGACGTGTCGCGCACGCCACGCCTGAGACGGATCCCCGGTTTCCGTTCCACAGTCCGCAACGCGGCCTGGGCCCTGCAGCAATAGCCGGCGCGGGTCGGGTGGACCGTCGCGGGTCAGCGGGCGGCGATCCGGTAGGTCGAGGTGACGTGTGCGCAGGGCTCATCCTGGCCGGCGGAGGTCAGCCAGCACTCGAGGTAGTAGAGCCGTCGACCGTGCCGCACGATCCTGGCCTCCGCGATCAGGTCCGCCGCAGCGGCCGGTTGCAGGAAGGTGATGTTGAGGTTGGCCATCACCGGGATCACGCCGTGCCCCAGCGCAGCCATGACGCAGCAGTACATGGCGGTGTCCGCGAAGCCCATCACCGTCGGCCCGGAGAACACACGCCCGCCACCGTTCTGCCACGGCTCCGCGCCCATGAAATCCGGGTGGTACGGCAGCCGTACTCGGATCGAATCCCCGCCGACGCGCTCAACCACCTCGCCGTGGTGATCGACTGGTGGCAGGTTCACCGTGATCGTCTGCTCGGCCTCAAGTGCGGTGAGGCTCGCCGGTTCGGACGTGGTTGCCATCGTCGACCTCCTTAGGTCTTGCACACCTGTGCCCGACAGGCACCGGCGCCACGTCTCCCGATGATCAATTCTGAGGCGCCGTCAGATCAGTGAGCGGTATCTCCGGGTCGATCAGCCGTTGCCGGTCGACCGGTGCCCGGGAGCGAACCAGTTGCTGGATCGGGTCGGTGACGTCCCAGACGTTGACGTTCATGCCGGCCAGCACTCGGCCGGCTGCATCCAGCCAGAACGCGATGAACTCCCGCGCGGCGCGGTCGCCCCGATAGACGACCTCGGCGTACCCACCGGGTTCGAACCAGCCGGAGAACTCCAGCCCCAAGTCGTACTGATCGGAGTAGAAGTACGGCACCCGGTCGTACGGTGCGGGGTTGCCGAGCATCGACCGGGCCGCCGCCGGGCCGCCGTTCAAGGCGTTGGCCCAGTGCTCCACCCGGATCGGCCGGCCGTAGAGCGGATGATCAGCGTTCATGCAGTCACCTGCGGCGTAGATGTCCGCATCGCGGGTGGTCTGCAGCTGCGCGGTGACCCGAATGCCGTTGTCGACCTCCAGCCCGGCGGCCTCGGCCAGTTCGGTCGCCGGTCTGATGCCGACCCCGACGAGCACCGCGTCGGCCTCGATCACATCCCCGGTGCTGGTGACCACGACCGGCCCGGGCCGGATCTCGGCCAGACCGACCCCGAGCCGCAGGTCGACGCCGTGCTCGCGGTGCAGGTCTGCGAACATCCCACCGAGCTGCGGCCCGAGGACCCGGTTGAGCGGGGCCGGCTCCGGTTCGAGCAAGGTGACCTCGCACCCGTGGTGGCGAGCCGCTGCTGCGCCCTCCAGGCCGATCCAACCGCCGCCGACCACGACAACGCGGCCGTGCCGGGTGAATGCCTCGCGCAACCGGTCCGCGTCCTCGAGCAGCCGCAGGTAGAAAACCCCGTCGTGGTCGGTGTTCGGGATGCGGCGCACCACCGAACCCGTCGCCAGCAGCAGCTTGTCGTAGCGCTGTCGGGAGCCGTCGGCGAGCTCGACCTGACGGGCCTCCCGGTGGATCGCACTCACCGCCGTGCCCAGCCGCAGGTCCACGTCGTGCTTGGCGTACCAGCCGGCCTCGTGGACGTAGAGCTTCTCCTCGTCCTCCGTGCCCTGCAGGTAACCCTTCGACAGCGGCGGACGCTCGTACGGGCGACGGCTCTCCGCGCCGATCAGCACAACCTCGCCGCTGAAACCCTCCGCGCGCAGCGCCTCCGCGGCCTTCGCCCCGGCAAGTGAGGCACCGACGATCACGAACGTTCCCGTCTCAGTCATGATCAACGGTATCCCTCCCTGACGCCGTGGCTCACTTGTCGCTGCCGCCCGACAGGGTCACGCTGGGCAGATCGCGGTACGCGATCTCGCGTGCCTGCGTGGCGTCCACGCCCAGCGCGCGCAGCAACACCTCCGCAGTCTCCGACTCCGCCTGCGGGCCCAGCCGCCCGTCGAGCACCGCGCGGGTGACCGCGATCGTGGCGCCGACCACGTAGCTCAGCGTCGTGACCGCCGAGGGCATCGGGCCGAACCGGCCCGCCGCCACGCCGGATTCCAGCAGCCGCTGCCCGAACGGCAGGATCCGTTCCTGGAACTGCACATCGGCCTGGTCCAGGTTGACCATCAGCCGCGCCGTCTCCGGGTCCTCGGTGGCGTTGCGCACGAACCAGCGGTGCGCCGCGCCGGCCGCCTCGGCCGGATCGTCGAACTGCGAGACGTGCGCGATCAGCGTGCCGGCCAAGGCGGACATCAGGTCGAGCACCACCGCCTCGACCAGGCCCTCCTTGGACTCGAAGTAGTTGTAGAACGAGCCGAAGCCGACATCCGCGGCGTCGGTGACCTCGCGCAGCCGCAGTCCCTCGACGCCCTTCTCCGCGATGATCGTCGCGGCGGCGCGGGTCAGCTGCGCGCGGGTGCGTTGCTGACGGCGCTGGACGCGCACGGACGGGCTGCGAGAGGCCTCGGGCAGGATCGGCACGGCGGGTCAGACCTCACCGAAGGACACCGGCATCGACTCGACGACCACAGTGGCCAGGCTGGGCCGGATCACGGCGGGACCACGGGCGGTGATCCCGGGAAAGCGGAAAAGCATTTCCTCGAAGGCAATCCGGGTCTCGACCAGGGCCACCGCGGCGCCGATGCACTTGTGGGGACCCCAGGAGAAGGCCAGTGCCTCGCTGGGCCGGCGGGTGATGTCGAAGCACAACGGGTCGTCGAACATCGCCGGGTCGAAGTTCGCCACGGTGAAGTTCATGACCAACGCGTCGCCCGCCCTGATTGGGTGTCCGCCGATCTCGGTGTCCGCGGTGGCGGTGCGGCGGATGTAGCGGCCGGGAGTGATGACCCGCAGCATCTCCGCGACTGCCGGGCGGATCAACATCGGCTGCTCGAGCAGGGCATCCATGGCCTCGGGGTGACGCAGTAACAGATCCAGGCCGGCGGCGATCAGGTTGCCGGTGGTCTCCAACCCGGCCACCAGCAGCAGCCAGCACCACATCACGACCTCGTCGTCCGACAGGTCGGTGTGGATCAGACGGGTCATCAGATCCTCGCGCGGGGCGGTGTGCCGAGCGCCCACCTCGGCGGCGAAGAACGCCACCATCTCGCCCAGCGCGGCGAAGTCCGGGGTGGCGCCGGGCTCGAAGGACTCCAGCACGGTGTTCGCCCAGTGCTCGAAGTCATGTTCCCGGTCGGTGCCGACCCCGAGGAGACGGGTCGTCACCAACAGCGGCACCCGGGTGGCGAACACCCGCACGAAGTCGACCTCGGCATCGGACGCGACGGCGTCCAGGATCCGTCCGACCTCGGTCCGCACCGCGGGTTCCAACAGCTCCGCGGCGGCCGGCCGGAAGTGCTGGTTGACCGGACCGCGCACCCGGCGGTGGCTCGCCGAGTCCAGGCAGTTCGCCGGGCGCAGCGCCACCGGTAGCTGCGCGATCATCCCCGCTGCGTGGCGCACCTCGAACGCCGCGGCGTTGAGGTGCACGCCGAACTCGGTGGTGAACAGTTCACCGTCCTGCCCGACCTCGCGGATCAGGTCGTGCCGGCAGATGTTCCAGAACGGCTGGGTGTGTTCGGCCTCGACCCAGTAGACCGGGTCGGTGGCATGGATGCGCAGATAGGCGGGTCGGTTCTGCTCGCTGTAGAAGCGCGGGTCGCTGGCATCCAGCGTGATCTCGGGCGCGGCTACCGCCATCGGTCCTCCTCGGTCGGGAAGGACTGTAAGGCAAACCCGATCGATTGATCAATGGTGATCAGATGCTCAACTCGCGTGCGGACCTCGCGCCGAAGCGGCTTTCGTGCCCCTGACTCCACTAGTTTTCTGAGTTTTTCCTGAGTAGGTTTGGAGCCCCGGTGAACGCTGCCCCCGCCCGCACGACGAATCTGAATCTCCTCGTGGAGGCACAGCATGCGCAGACATTCGGCCCTCGTCAGGACGGCCGTCATCACAGTCGTCGCGGCGATGAGCGTCCTCAGTACGGACGTCGCCATGGCAACCCCGCCGACGGGCGCCATCGCGTTCAAGGACCTCACCCGGGCCCAGGCCATGGAGGGCGTCTCCGTGCCGATCAAGCCCGGCGCCACCCTGGCGATGGGGTCGTACTCCGTCGCACCCGGCGGTGCGACCGGGTGGCGGCAACTGTCCGGCGCCACGATCCTCGCGGTGAACAAGGGCACGTTGACGGTCCGCCGAGCTGATGGGTGCAGCACCAAGGACTACGCCGCGGGGCAGGCATCGGTCCTACCGGCCGGCACGTATCTGGTCCAGAACTCCGGTAAGGAAGCGCTCGAGGTCTTCGGCGTCTTCATCAACCAAGCCTTCGGCGCCCAGAAGCCGCTGGCCGAGGGACCGACCGCCGCCGCGCCTGCAGGTTGCCGCGACTTCTCTGCCGCCTCGGCCCCGTCGGGGGTCTCGCTGACCAGCCCCGCATCGGCGGAGATGGTTCCCGGCATGTTCGGCGGTGGCGCCGTCCTGACCATCAAGCCCGGCATGGACGTGTTCGCCGACTTCGTCGACTTCTATCCCGGGTTCAGCACCGGCTGGATCTCCCACCTTCCGGCTGTGAACATCGTGACCGGCGGGCGGATCAGCTACGTCATGGCCCGGGACGGCAAGTGCGACACCAGCGAGAGCTATCACACCGGCCAGGGCTTCTATCACCCCGCGCATCGCCACTTGGCGTACAACGACGGCCAGGATCACATGCTGCTGACCAGCATGTACTTCAACCTCCCCCACGAGCCCGCGGCGCCGGTGATCGGCAACACGACCACTGCCGTCGACTTCACTCAAGCACCGCCGGTGGACTGCCCGCGGTTGCGCTGAGGAGCTCAACGACATGGGTAGCCGCAGCACTGTCGTCACCCTGCGGGCATCGGCGCTCGCCGCCGGATGCCTGCTTGGGCTGAGCGCCTTTCCAGCGTTCGCCGACTCGCAATCCGGGGCAACCTGCAGCCCGAACGGCACCGCCTTGTCGGTCATCGCCCTCGACGGCAAGTTCGACAAGAAGTGCCTGGCCGCCCCGGCCGGCCAGGCCTTCACCATCGACTTCAAGAACCTCGACCGCGGCCTGCCCCACAACGTGGCGATCTACCGCGACCCGACGGCCCAGAAAGTGTTGTTCCAGGGCGATCTCGTTGATGGACCAGGCGTCACCACATACTCCGTTCCTGCCCTGCCGGCGGGACGGTGGTTCTTCCGCTGCGACCCGCACCCCGACATGAACGGGACCTTCGTGGTGGGCAAGCCGTAGGACTCCCGGCGAGATGGGGCTGCTCGCGGTCAGCGAACCGAGAACTCGCACGGCATCGACTTGATGCCGTTGACGAAGTTTCCCTGCAAGCGGGTGGGTGGACCGCTGATCTGGAGGTCCGGCAGACCCTTGAGGATCTCGTCGAACATGACGGTCAGTTCGCGCCGCGCCAGGCTCGCGCCCAGGCAGAAGTGCGTGCCGCCGCCGCCGAAGCCGACCATCTCCGCGACGTTCTTGCGCTCGATGTCGAACCGGGCCGCATCCTCGAAGACCGCTTCGTCGCGGTTGGCCGACCAGTACCACATGACGACCTTCTCCCCCGCCGAGATCTTGGTGTCGCCCACGACGGTGTCGGCCAGCGCGGTGCGACGCATGTACACGACCGGCGTGGCCCACCGGACGATCTCCTCGACGGCCCGCGGTGCCATCGCCTCGTAGTTCGCCGCGAGCAGAGCGCGTTGATCGGGGTGCTCGGTCAACTGGTGCATGCCCCAGGACATGGCGTGCCGGGTGGTCTCGTTGCCGGCGATCGCCAACAGGACGACGAAGGCGCCGAAGTCGAACGGGGTCAGGCGCTCACCCTCGACCTCTGCCTGCATCAACGCGGAGCTGAGGTCGTCCTCCGGATGCTCCGCCCGCGCGATGCCGAGCCCGATGGCGTACTCCATGAACTGCGTGGCGGCGGTCGTGACGGCATTGACGTCGGCGCCCATCTCCGGGTCCCCGATGCCGAGCAGCACGTTGGTCCAGTGGAAGGCCTTGGGCTCGTCCTCCTCCGGGATGCCGAGCATGTCGCAGATGACCTGCAGCGGCAGGGGCGCGGCGAAGGACTCCACGAAGTCGCACGAGCCGCCGGTCTGGCGGGCCGCGCCGATCAGACGCCGCGCCCGCTCTCGGATCGAGTTCTCCGTCCGGGCGAGCGCCCGAGGCGTGAACGCCTTCGACACCAGGCTGCGCAGTTCGTGGTGCCTCGGGTTGTCCGTGACGATGATCGATCCGACCGCGAGGTACTCCGGCGCCGGGTCGTTGGAGATGACTCCGCCGGCGGAGGAGAAGATCTGCTGCTCGCGGTTGACGGCCCGCACGTCGTCGTGAGTCACCGCCGACCAGTAGCCCGGGCCCGGGGAGTTCCCGCCCATGAGCGTGATCTCCTCGTGGAAGCACATGCCGCCTCCCCGGCGGGTCTCCGCCCGCAACGCGGCGAACGCGCGGTCAATCTCGGGGATCGGCCGCTTCCAGAACTCCACGTCGCCGAGGTTGATGTCATCGACGGTTCGATATGCGGGCATCGTCGGCTCCCGGTAGGGGTGACAGATCGGTATCGACGCGGGCAGGCTAGCCGTCTCACCCGGAGAAAGAGGCGGTACGTGGACGTAGGCATGTTCCAGACCCCTTCATGCAGCCGACCCGGACTCCGCGTCAGGTCTTCGAATGGGGAGTCGCCCAGGCGGTGACAGCCGACCAGGCCGGCTTCAGCGAGTACTGGGTCGGCGAGCACGCGACCTTGCAGTGGGAGAGCATCCCCAGTCCCGAACTCGTCATCGCCGCAGCGGCAGTGCAGACCTCACGAATCAAGCTTGGGCCGCTGGCGCACCTGCTCCCGTACCACAACCCGGCCACGCTGGCAGTGCAGACGGCGTGGCTGGCGCAGATCTGCGAAGGGCGCTACCAGCTGGGCATCGCGGCCGGGGCCTACCACACGGACGCGGCGCTGCGGGGCATCACCGACATGTCGGTGAACCACAAGATGCTCTTCGAGGCGATCGAGATCATCGAGAAGGTCTGGGCCGGCAAGGAATACCAGGAGCAGGGTCAGTTCTGGAAGCACGGCTTCCCCCACGAGGACCCGATCCACCCGGTCCGCGACATCCGCCCACCCGGCGGCCGGATCCAGATGGCGATGACCGGGCTGAGCCCTGATTCCCCGTCGATCAGCTTCGCGGGCGCCAACGGCTACATCCCGGTCAGCATCTACTCGGGTGACGCCTTCGTGCGGAACCACTGGGCGGTCTACTCGGCAGCGGCGACTGCGCACGGCCACCCGGTCGACCGTGCCATACACCGCGTCGTGCGGGACGTCGTGGTCGCGGACACCGACGCCGAGGCCAAGAAGTTCGCGATCGAGGGCGGCCTGGGCGAGGCGTGGGAGCAGTACCTGGCCCCGACCTACAAGCGCTTCGGCGTGATGGAGGGTCTGCTGGCCGACCCTTCGCACAACGTCCAGGACGTCGATGCGGCCTACCTCGCCGAGCACGTCTGGATCACCGGGTCCCCGGAGACCGTCACCCAGAAGATCAACGACTGGCAGGGCTCCACCGGCGGCTTCGGCACCCTGCTGATCTACGGCCACGATTACCTTGACGACTCGAAGCCGTGGGACGAGTCCATGCACCGGCTGGCTCAGGAGGTCGCGCCGAAAATCACGGTGCCGTCCTGACGTCCCCTCAGTTCCTCATCTCACAAAGCGCCGGGGCGTCATTGGCCGTTCTGCGGATCCGACGGCGCAAGCTTTTCGGTGCACTGCGGCGTGGAGACCGCGCTCGCCCACCCGGTGTTCGTTGCGTTGGAGATCGCGGCGAAAAGGCAGTAGGGCACCCGGGGGGCCTTGCCTGCAAGGAATGTCCGTGGCCCGCTGAGGCCGCCGAGCCCGGTCCACTTCTGGCCCCCGAATGCGTAGAGTCCGGCCAGCAGTTCCGCGGTGGTCGGGTTGGTCGGGCTCAGTAGGGCCGAGGCTGCGACGAGCAGTGCGCCGGCGGTCCAACCGGCGCTGGACGCGGCGCCGATGTCGGCGCCGGGGTCGTACTTCTTCATCGCGGACTGCCAGTACTTCTCCACCGGGGTCTCGTTGGCGAACCAGGGGAAGTAGTTCAGCGCCACGTAGGAGTTGCCGAGCCACGCGTTCCCGGTGAGGAACTGCTTCTGGTTGCCGATGCCGAGCGGGGTGGGCAGGATCTTCGGGTGGTACCCGACCTGCTCGCACGAACGCGCCACCCGCACCATGGACGCCGCGTCGACGAGCAGCGCCAACGCTTCGACACCGGAGCTCTGGAGGTCCAGACACTGCTGGACGTACGACGGTGCCGTGATCGACGATGCGATCGACCGCTTCACGGTGATACCGAACCCGGGCGCGAGTTCCCTGAACGCACGGTCGTTCTCTTCACAGGCGCGCGGGATCTCGATGCACCACAGGTCGCCGACGTTGGTCTTCTTGAAGTATTCGGTGGCGCCCTTGAGGTACCCGTAGGCGACCGAAGCCGGCGGCGGGCCCTGGGGGAAGAGCAGCGGGTTGGTGAACCAGGTGTTGCTGGCTATGTCGCCGCCGATGATCGGGATCCCGTACTTCTTGATGACCGGAACGACGGCGTCGATCGTGAGGACCTCGGTGTTGCCGACGAACGCCAGCACCTTCTTGGTCTCGATCATGCTCTGGACCTTGGCAGTTGCCGTCGCCGGGTCGCCCTGATCGTCATCGATGTAAAGCTTGATCCGGTGTCCGTTGAGGCCACCGCAGGCGTTCTGCGCCGCGACGAAGATCTGCAGAGCCTCCCGTGCGGGCGACAACGCCTCGCCCAGGACGCCGGACAGCGTGCTGACGTTTCCGATCGGGATCTCGGACAGGCTCGCGGGCCCGCATGCTGCACTGCCCCCGAAGATCGGGTGGCTGGAGACGAGGCGCTCGACGGCCGCGGCGGGACCCGCCGCCGCCTGGCCGATGCTGGGCACGTCGCTGCTCTTGCCACCGATGGTCTTGCCGCTGCTCGCGCCGTTGCCGGCTCCGGTCTTCGTGCCGCGCTTGCTCGGGGCGGCGGCGGTGGTAGCGGTCGACGTGCCCGCGCCTCCCGCTGCATTGCCCGTGCGGTGGCCGGCGGTACCGGCCACCGTCGGACCCGCGGCCACCGCGGGCGCGGCGGTGTTCACGGCGCCCAAGGCTGCACCGGCTTGCACGGTGCTCGTCCCGGCGGCGGAGCCACCACAGCCGGCGAGCAGTGCCACCGCGGTGCAGCTCGCAATCGCGGCCGTGAGCGACCGGCGGGTCATGACAGCACCGCCACGGAATTCGCGAGCTCGGCCCGGAGCAGGTGCTTCTGGATCTTCCCGGAGGGGTTGCGTGGGATGGGATGCAACACCACGGCGTGGGGGATCTTGTAGCCGGCGATCTGGTCCTGGCACCAGGAACGGATGTCGTCCAGGGTCGGCTCGCGGTCCTCGACGGGTGCGATGACGGCAAGGATGCTCTCGCCGTAGTCCTCGTGCGGTACCCCGATCACCGCTACGTCGGCGATGTCGGGGTGGCCGGCCAGTACGTTCTCGACCTCGACCGAGTAGACGTTGCGACCGCCGGTGATCACCAGATCCTTCAGTCGGTCGACGAGGGTGAGGTAGCCATCGACGTCGAGGCGAGCGAGGTCGCCGGTGTGCAGCCAACCGTCCCGGATGGTCTCGGCGGTGGCTGCGGGCTGATTCCAGTAGCCCTTCATGATCGTCTCCCCCCGCAGAATGAGTTCGCCGACTTGACCTGGCTCCACCTCGGCACCCTCGGGCGTGATCACCCGTGCCTCGGTGTTCGGCAACGCGTATCGGCCACTGGCGTCCGGACGAGCCGCGACGTCGGCCGGCCCGGCGTAGATCCCGCCCGGTCCTGCCTCGGTCTGGCCGCACAACTGATAGAGGCTCACGCCCGGCAGCGCCTCCAGCAAGGACTTGACGGTGGCCGCGGGCATCGGGGCCGCGCCGAACAACCCGACCCGCAAGGCGGTGAGGTCGCGCACCGCGAGATCCGGCAGCCGAAGCAGGAATTGGTACATGGTCGGTACGCCGAAGAACACCGAGATCCGTTCGGCCGCGAGCGCATCCGCCACCGCGACCGGTTCGAATGCGGGCAGCACGACGTGAGTGGCACCGAAGATCGTGCCGGGCCAGAGCATCGCGCAGAGTTGGGCCGCGTGGTAAAGCGGCGCGACGTGCAGTAACCGTTCCGCATCCCGCACGCCGCAGGTACCCGCCATGTTCACTCCGACCCACATGGTCCGGTGGTGGTCGAACAAGGCGCCCTTCGGTTTACCGGTGGTTCCCGAGGTGTACAGAAGCAAGGCGTCGTCGGACTCGACGGGCCGATGAGCGACCTCAGCGCGTTCCGGTTCGTCGAACAGGTCACCGAACGGCGACCCGGGCCCGAGGGCGAACACAGTCGAGCGGGCACCTGCCCGCTCGATCCCCGCCGTGATCAGTTCGGCGAACTCCGGGGCCCCGAGCACTGTCGTCGCGCCGGAATCCGCAATCAGGTGGGCGATCTCCGGGGGGGCGTTCCGGGGATTGGCCGGCACCAGGATTGCTCCGGCACGCAAGGCCGCGTACGCGGCGACGACGAACGCGTCGCTGTTCGGGGCCATCAACAGCACTCGATCGCCGGGCCGCGTCCCTGCGGCGGCAAGCGCTGAGGCGGCGCGCTCGACGTCGTCGGACAACTGGCGGTAGGACCGGCGCCGAACGCCGAAGACCAGTGCCTCCCGGTCTGGGCAGCGGGCAGCGGTGGAGCGCAGGGTGTCGCAGATCGAAGGCATCAGTTTCTCCCGTCGGTCACGCCGCTTATCTCGGTTCGCCAGGTGGCCCAGCGCTCGGCGAATTCCTCGCTCTGCAAGGCAGCCCGCGCCACCTTGGCCTCGGCGGCAAGTGCCGTGGGCAGGTCCAGCGGTGCGGAGTCGCGCATGAGGCGCTTGGTGAGCGCGACAGCCTGGGCGGGTTGCGCAGCGATCCGGCCCGCCAGCGACAGCACCTCCGCCAGCGGGTCGTCGCACAGCCGACTGACCAAGCCGGTGGTCAGCGCTTCCGCCGCGCCGACCCGCCGTCCGGTCACCGCCATCTCCAGGGCGACCGCGTGACCGACGATCCTCGGGAGCAGCCAGGTGACCCCGTAGTCGGGCGCGAGACCCATGTTGATGAACGGCGACACGAACGTGGCGTCCCGGCCGGCGATGCGCAGATCGCATGCCAGTGCCAGACCCAGCCCTCCCCCGGCCGCGGGTCCGTTGACAGCCGCGATCGTCGGCTTGTCCATCGAGTGGAGCAGGGCCGAGGCCTGGAAACCGCGTAGCAGCAGGGCTTCCAACTCCTCCGCGCCCAGCAGTGGCAACGTGCCGACCAGGGCCAGATCGCCGCCTGCGCAGAAGGCTCCGGGGGCGCCGGTGAGCACCACAACCCGGACCTGCGGATCCTCGGCCAGCGCTTCGAGCAGTGTTGGCAAGGCCCGGACCGTCGCCTCGTCGAACGCATTGAGCCAGCCGGGCCGGTCCAGCACGACCAACGCGACGCCAGGTTGCGGTGACTCCACGCTCAAGCCGGTCACGGGGACCTATCTCTCCGGAAGTGAACGAGTGCTCCGCCCAACTCCCCGCGAACAGGCAGATTCCAACGGGGGCTTGAGTCAGGATGTAAATTGGCATTAGTTTGGACGTCAGTCAAGGGAAGGGGCGCGAATGACCACCAGGCCCCGGAACCGGCGTGCGTTGATCATCGCCGCAGCCGCCGACCAGTTTCATCGACTCGGCTACCACCGCGTGGCCACCGGCGACATCGCTGCCGCGGCCGGCATCACGGCGGGCGCGCTGTACCGGCACTTCCCGAGCAAGCAGGATCTGCTCGGCGAGATCATTCTCGACCGGCTGCAACGATTCGAAGCGGTCTTCAGCGCGGCTGAGGACGGACCCCTCGAGGACCTGGTCCGCGCACTGAGTTCGCACGGGCTGGACGTCCGAGATCTTGGGGTGCTGTGGCAGCGCGAATCCCGCCAGCTGCCCGGGCCCGAGCGGGACAAGCTTCGGCACCGGCTCCGGGAACTGGCTCTGCGCCTGGCGGATCGGATCAGCCGCCACCGGCCGGAGCTCACCGAGTTCCAGGCCGAGTTGCTGGCCTGGAGCGTCTTCGCGGTCATCGCCAGTCCCTCGCACAGCAAGAGGGAGTTCCCCCGTCCCAGGTTCGACGAGATCCTGACCGCCGCCGCGTGCTCGGCGCTCGCCGCGCCGCTGCCTGCTACGACACCTCGATCCACCGCCCGACCGGCGATCGACCGCCAGTTGCTCGCCGGTCGGGTTTCCCGCCGGGAGGCCCTGCTCGATGCAGCGGTCGAGATGTTCGCCCGCCACGGATTCCAGGGGGTGACCATGGAGGACATCGGGGCCGCCGTCGGGATCGCCGGGCCCAGCGTCTACAACCACTTCAGCGGTAAGCCCGAGATCCTCGACTCAGCGATCACTCGAGCCACCCAGTGGCTCCAGTTCCTGGTGACGCAGGTGCTCGGCTCGGCGTCAGCTGCCGAAGACGCGGCCGACGCGCTGTTGCGCGGCTCCATCGCTTTCGTCGTGGCCCACAGCGCGCTGCTCGACGTGCTGATCGGGGAAACGCAGCACCTGCCCGACGACCGCCGCCAGGCGGCGCGCCAGGCCCAGCACGAGTTCGTCTCCGACTGGATCCGACTCCTGACCCACGACCGCCCCGAGATGGACAGCGTCGAACTACGCATCCTCGTGCAGGCCGAACTCACGGTCATGAGCGACATCGCGCGGACCCAGCACCTGGCCGACCACCCCTACCTCGTCGACCACCTGGTGAGCATCTGCTCGACCATCCAAGGAACCCGAACCGGGCGGACAATCACGCCGCGGAGCCGGCCCGTCAGCCAGTTGGCCCGGAAAGGGCGTCGGTCAACAGCGCGATGAGCGCTTCGAGCTGAACATCGGCCGAGGACGACAGTTCGTCCTCCGAGCCGTCCAGCGCCCGGGCGGCCAACACGGCCTTGCTGTCGATCAGTTCAGCGATGCGCGCCTCGATGGTCTGCGCCGCGATGATGCGCCAGGCGGTGACGGGCTCGGTCTGGCCGATGCGGTGGCAGCGGTCGATGGCCTGGGTCTGTTCCGCGTCGGTCCAGGACAGCTCGGCGAGCACGAGGTTGGAGGCGACCTGCAGGTTGAGCCCCACCCCGGCCGCGGTCAGGGAGCAGACCACGACGGCGACCTGTGGGTCGTTGACGAACGCATCGATCTGCTTCTGCCGAGCGCTGGAACTCTGATCCCCGCGGATCGACGAGAACCGGATCCCGGCCTTGGTGAAGGTCTGTTCGGCCGCATCCATGACCTCGATGTGCTTGGCGAAGAAGACGACCTTGCCCGCGTTGCGCGCGAGTTGCACCGCGTAGTCCGCGGCCAGGGGCGCCTTCGCCCGACCGATGCGGCGCATCATGCCGAACACGTTGCCGTCGGTCTTGCTGACCGTGGCCTCCTTGCGCTCCCGGCCGGCGATGGTCCGCACCAGGTCGTGGTCGATGCCGTCGACGCAGACACCGGACGTGCGCGTCTCGAGCGCGGCCTGGTACCGGGACACCATGCGCTTGGCCAGCCGCTGCTGGGCCTGGCGGATCGAGCGCCCGGCCGTCTCGTCGAGCTCGACGGTCAGGTCGGCGATGCGCCGCGCGGGGATGTCGGCGGCCACATCGACCTTGCGGCGCCGGACGATGCCCAGATCGATCACGCACTGCCGAGCGGCGGGACGAAAGCCGTGGTCGATCGGGGTCAGCCGGGTCTCCTCCAGGGCCCGCATGAGCTCGACCAGCGGTTGCGAGTCATCGATCCAGCCGAGGAACTGCCAGATCGCCCGGAAATCCTCGACGTCGTTGATCAGCGGAGTGCCGGTCAGCGCCATCAACAACGGCCGCGCGGTGCGCGACCGGACGCGGTCGGCCAGTTCGAGCACATGCCGCGAGCGCTGAGAAGTCTTGTTCTTGATGAAGTGCGCCTCGTCGACGACCATCCCGCGGAAGCCGAATTCGCCGATCCAATCCACGTGGCGGTCGAGGACCTCGTAGTTGACGATGACGATGTCGGCGAAGCCGTTGATCGTCTCACCGTTGCCGTGGATCACGGTTGCCGAGCGGGAAGGTGTCCACAGGCCCACCTCGCGCGCCCAGTTGGTCTTCACGACATTGGGGACCACCGCGAGCAACGGGTACGCGTTCGCCGCCTGCGCGGCCAGCAGCGCCGATGCCGTTTTGCCCAGGCCCGGCTGGTCGGCGAGCAGGAAGGTCCGGTGTCCGGCCGCGGCAGCGGCGACGACCTGCGCCTGATGCGGCATCAGTTCAACCCCACTCGGCACGCGCACGGCGCGCGGCGCGGGCAGAGCCATGCACGCCGGGGCGCCGCCGCCGGCCTCCTCGAAGGAGCGGAACAGCGGGCCGAGCAGCTCCCAGCCCGCCAGGCGGCGCGCCGAAACAGTGGGTTGCCCGGCGGCGGAGAAGTCCGGGGCGAGGAAGGGGTTGGCCAGTTGGCGCGAGACGACCGATTGCGGCGTTACGCCGCGTCCGGCGGGCTCGGTGGCAGGCGAGGTGTCCGCCGACTCCTCCGGGGGCAGTTCGACACCGGCATCGGTGAGCATGGCGCGGGTCAGCGACCGGGCCGCCTCGGAGACGACGGCGTCCTCGGCCAGGAGCGCCAGCAGGGAAGTGTCGGCAACCGCGGTCTGGGCCAGGATCATTGCGATCCCGTCCAGGCGTCGCAGCGTCTCCGCCCGTTGGGACGCAGACCCGGTCGGCTCTGCCTTGATCCGCGCGCGCTCCCGACGCACCAGCAGGGCGACGACCTGGAACTTGGTACGCACCGACGGGAACACGGTCCCGCCCCGCACGGCGGCCTCGACCTCACGCGCGGCGCGGGCGAGCACCCCGATGATGCCCTCGTCGTCGCGTCGACGCGGGGCACGCCGCTCGGGCGCAGAGGTGCTCCGGCGAGGCGCCGACAGCGCCTGGCGAGATCGAGCCACAGACTCTCCTGTCGTGGCGCCTGGGGTCCGCCAGGCACCGCGAGATGGTTCGGCGACCTGCCGAGCGCCGTCCCGGCGATTCGCGTCGCGCGAGAACGACCCCCGGGCAGTGCCAACCGCAACAGCTTGACAAGCGACGCCGAACACGGTGATCGGGCCACCGCCCGGCCCCATTCTCTGAAGTGGGATCTAACACCACTTCCCGGGGGCGGATCTGGCGCAGCGCGTTCCGCAGCCGGCCCGCGCCTGGTATCGGCGGTGCGATCCTCAGCGGCCTCGGCCATCTACCTGTGGAACCTGACTTGCGCCGCCCGCGCACGCCCGTACCGATTTGTGGCGCTGCCGAGCGGCGGCGGCGCCGGTGCCGTGAGCGCGCCGGCGGGCCTTGGGGGTGCTCAGGTCGGGGTCGGGGTGGCCTCGGCCCAGTCGGCCACGTGCCCGCACGTGGCCATGGCGCCGGGACCTGCTTCGCGGCACGGCCGGCAGGACGTCCAACCGGTGCCGGACGCCTTGATGTTGGCCCGGTTCACTTCGGGCGCCGGTACACGTCGGACCGGCTTGGTCTTCTCCCCGATAGTTTTCGCTTTCAGCTGTCTGGGCACTGGTCTCCGTAGGGTTGAGGAAGTGGTGAATCGGCTCCTGCCGCCGGCATCGTCATCGGCGCCGTGTGACATGCGAGACGGGTGAAGGCGTTCGAGCGACGTTACGTCAGTCCGGGCGGCGCATGCAGCCGGACCGGGCGACGCGCCGTTCGCAGGCTCACACCATCCCACGCACGGAGGCGTCCTGGGGCGGTATCTGAGTCGACCGCGGTGACGTCGATGCGCCTGGGCGCCGGCAGGCGATGGCCCCAGTGTACTGCCCCGTTCGCCCGCGATCATCCGCTCGTCTCCGGCGGGTCGACCCGCCTGGTCAGTCCGGGGCCGGCGAGTATCGCGAGCAGCTCACCGACGCTCCGCTCGCGGGCGACCGGATCAGGGAGCGGGAGGTGGGCGTTGATCGTGTAGTGGCTGCGGCGCCCGTCTCGCCTGCGCGTGAGGTAGCCGGCGTCGGCGAGCTCGGTGACGATACGATGCGCGGCGCGCTCGGTGATCCCGACGCGCTCGCCGATGTCGCGCAGGCGAACGCCGGGATCGTGGGCGATGCAGACCACCACCTGGGCGTGGTTGGTCAGAAACGTCCAGCCGGGCGCGGCGCTCTCGTCCATCCGAACTAGTCTACCGATTCTAGACTTCGATTTCATGCTACGGTCTTCAGTCATTGACGAGCGGACGCGACGATCCCCTCGCACCACCGTGAGGAGATCCTCCAAATGCTCTCCAAGACGCGAGGTTCGCCGGTCGACTCGGCCGCGGCAGGAGTGATCCCCGAGCGGGGATCCGACGCCACACCGACCGCCGCCGAGACCCTCTCGGCCAAGCTGGATGCGCGAGCGACCTACACCTGCCCCCAGTGCGAGCACGTTCTGCGGGTGGTGGGCCTCGGCCGCCACCGGGTGTATTTCGAGCCGACCGACCAACTGCTGAATGATCCGGTGATGGATCGCGTGTGCCCGGCGTGCGGGCTCGGCCTGCCCGGGAAGAACGCCGGCTGACCTGAACGCTTCGAGCAATTGCGGGGCGCAGATATTCCGCACTGCCACCGCCGGCCTCCGGACGGTCCAATCGGCCACGCCCGTAGGGCCACGCCGCAGATTGATCGACCCCGCAACGAGGGCGCGACGTGCTACCGTGGTCGGCGGTTGCACGTTTACGATTCCTCGCCGTTCCTGACGTCCGCGGATCAGTGAATATCGCCGGGCGCTTTGCATCGATCGACCACGTAGCCCAGCGCGCCCACCAGGGGCGCCGCGACTTATACGTCTCGATGCAGACAGGATGAGGACATGACTCAAGGCATCGTGAAGTGGTTCAACGGCGAAAAGGGCTTCGGGTTCATCGCCGTGGAGGGCCAGCCGGACGTATTCGTCCACTACTCCGCGATCGCGGCGGACGGCTACCGCTCGCTGGAGGAGAACCAGCGCGTCGAGCTGGAGATCACCCCCGGCCCGAAGGGCCCGCAGGCGCAGAACGTGCGCCCGATCTAGACCCGATCCAGCGCGGCTCCGGCGAGTGCCTGTCGAGGCCGAATGGCCTCTGCAGGGGATCATGGTCGTCGCTCGCCGGCGCCGCTGCTGACGTTGATCGCGATTTCGGGTGCAGAGAGGGCGCCGAGCCACGAACGGCCGAGTTCGGGGTCATTGCCGGTGGCTCGCGCTATTTCCGTCGAGCGGTTGTCTTGAATTCTGATTCCCCACGGCATGGCGCAGGAAAAACACTTAACTGACCACAGTCGGCGTGCAGAATTTAACTGACAATTCATCGGTCCTGCCGGCTCAACTCGTCGGCCACCGAGTCCGGCCTGGCTCGATGCTCCGCGGTGGCCGTCCGTCGTTGAGCGTGACATACTGGGTTCCCGTAGCGCGCTTCGGATCTACCCAGACCCTGTGCCTCCATCGCCGCTGACGGGTTCATTGCGATGGAGGAGGCGCCGTGGCTGCCCTTTCGGTTCTTGGTCGGCGCCCCAGTATCGCGATTTTGAGCACTTATCCGCCGACGCAGTGCGGACTTGCGACGTTCTGCGCGGCATTGCGCAGCCATTTGGGCCCGCGGACTGATGTCGTCCGATTGGTGGACCAGCCGGTAAGCCAACTCGAGCCCGGCGTGGTGGCGCATCTGGTGAACGGGTCTGCGAGCAGCGTGGCCGGCGCTGTGCACAAACTCAACGACTACGACGTGGTCATCGTTCAGCACGAGTACGGAATTTTCGGCGGTCCCGACGGGGTCGAGGTTGTCGATCTGGTGGAAAGTCTCCGGGTTCCGACCATCGTGGTGTTCCACACGGTGCTGGAGACACCGACCACCCGGCAGCGAGAGATCCTGGAGCGCCTGATCCGGGCGGCCGATGCCATGGTCACCATGACGAAGACGGCGCAGCGCCGACTCGTCGACCTCTACGGTGCAGACCCGCGCGCGGTCAGGACCATTCCGCACGGGGCGATCGACCATCACAAGCGTGCCGGTGGGCGGGGCACGGGGGCTCGCCCACTGGTGCTCACCTGGGGCCTGCTCGGCCCGGGGAAGGGCATCGAGTGGGCCATCGAGGCGTTGCCCGGGCTGCGGGATCTGAACCCGCGTTATCTCGTGCTGGGCGCGACTCACCCGCGGATCCTCGCCCGGGAGGGTGAGGCCTACCGGAACAGACTTTCCGGTCGAGCCCGAGATCTCGACGTTGCAGATCTCCTGGAACTGGACTCCAGCTACCTGCCGGCGGGCGAGCTGTTCGACGTCGTCGCGAGCGCCGACCTGGTGCTGCTGCCCTACGACTCTCGGGAGCAGGTCACCTCAGGGGTCCTCATCGAGGCGGTCGCTGCCGCGCGCCCGATCGTGTCGACCGCCTTTCCGCATGCCGTCGAAATGCTCGCGCAGGGTGCCGGACTGCTTGTCCCGCAACGCGATCCGGCCGCTTTGGGCACGGCCGTCCGCCAGGTGCTGAGCGAACCAGGTCTGGCGCGGACCATGTCGGCGCGCGCGGCACTGCAGGCACCGGCATTGTTCTGGGACGCCGTCGCCGACCGGTACCGCGAGCTCGCCGAAGACCTGTGCGTCGCCGCGCTGGCGTCCGCGTCATGACCCTTACGATCGAATACCCCGCCCCGCCCTTCGCCCATCTGGTGCGCCTGACGGACCGCGGTGGCTTGCACGAACATGCCGAACGGACCCGTCCACGCGCGGAGCACGGCTACTGCCTCGACGACGTCGCCCGGGCCTTGGTCGTGGTCAGCCGGGAGTCCACGCCGGCCGGGCCGGTGCAGCTGCTGCACCGTCAGTACCTGCGTTTCGTGCTGGACGCCCAAGCGCCCGACGGCCGCTTCCGCAACCGCAGGAGCACCGACGGCGCCTGGCACGGGGAGCCTTGCGTCGAGGATTGCTGGGGCCGCGGGGTCTGGGCCTTGGGTGCGGTGATCCGCGCGACGCGGACGGACTGTGACGGTGCGTTGGCAGCATTCGACAGGGCGGTGTCCTGGCGTTCTGGGTGGTCGCGGGCGATGACCTTCGCCGGGTTGGGGGCCGCCGAGCTGCTCACGGTCCTGCCCACCCATCAGGGTGCGAGCGCCCTGCTCCGCGACGCGGTCACCACCATCGGGCGGCCCGGCCTCGATCCACGGTGGCCCTGGCCGGAGCCGCGCCTGACCTACGCCAACGCAGCCCTGCCCGAAGCCCTGATCACCGCGGGGGCCACGCTGGAGGACGACGTGGTCCTCGCGGACGGCTTGTTCCTGCTCGGCTGGCTGCTCGAGCGGGAAACCCGGGACGGCCACCTGTCGGTCACCCCGGTCGGCGGTAGCGGGCCGGCGGACCGCCGGCACCCGCGCTACGACCAACAGCCGATCGAGGTCGCGGCGCTGGCCGATGCTTGCGGACGCGCCTTCGCCGTCACCGGAGACCCTCGCTGGGCGCAGGGCGTGCACCTGGCCGCACGATGGTTCCTCGGGCACAACGACAGTGGAGTCCCATTGGTCGACCTCGACAGCGGAGGCGGCTGCGACGGGCTGGAGGCCACCGGCCGCAACGAGAACCAGGGCGCCGAATCGACCATCGCGCTCATCACGGCACTGCAGCAGGTCCGCGCACTGTCGCTGCGCGCCGCGTGATCACCCGCAGCGACGTCGTTCTGCGGGCCGATCCCAGTCGGGTGCTCGCCCTCTTGTTCGTGCCGGGCCACGAGTTGCCGACCGAGACCGAGTCCCGCGCCACTGGGGTGCTGTCGCGAATTCTGGCGATGCCCGAAGAGGCGGTACGCGCGGCGCTGGAGCATGTCCGGACGGAGTACCTCGGTCGACACCGCGACCTGTCCGGGATCCTGCGCGCCAACTACGACCAGATCGCTCACCGCATCCCCAGCGGCGATCCATTGACCGCTGAGCGCAAGGCCCTGCTCGGGGCGACCTTCACCAATGAGTACTCCATCGAGGGTGCCGCTCTGTTCAACCCGAGCGTCGTCCCCCACCCGGACCAGAGCGATCTGCCCACCGGTGCCGTCCGCTTCGTGATGAGCCTGCGCGCCGTCGGGGAGGGGCACGTCTCCTCGATCGAGTTCCGCACCGGCGTTTGGGGTCCGGGGCACACGTTGAGCTTCGACGACCCCGGACCGCACGTCGAGCAGGGCGCCATCGCACGCACCCGACACGACCGCGAAGTCTTCGCCGACCGGCTGCGGGAGGAGGGCGCGGACACCGAGAGCGCGCGGTACCTGGTCAGTCAACTCGCCACCGAGTTCGGCTATGCGGATCTCGAGGTCGCCCTGCAAGCGCTGCACGGTCAACAGGTCACCCGACACGGTGGCGCGCACACCGATGAGATTGCTCGAAGCCTGGTCCGCAACAGCTACCGCGTGGTGTTCGCCAAGGAGTCGACCCTGCCCGAGCGCGTGCTGTGGCCATACGGGCCGGCCGAGAGCCACGGGCTGGAGGACGCGCGCTTCGTGCGCTTCGTCGACGACGACGGGGCCGTGCGTTACCTGGCCCCGTACACCGCCTTCGACGGCAACCACATCGTGCCCCAACTGATCGCGACGACCGACTTCCACGAGTTCGCCGTCAGCCAGTTCGCCGGGCCGGGCGCGAAGAACAAGGGAATGGCGTTGTTCCCCCGTCGGATCGGCGGCCGGTACTTCGCGTTGTCGCGCTGGGACCGGGAGAACTGCTCGATCGCCTCCTCCGCCGACGGCCGGCGGTGGGAGAACGGCCCGCAGGTCTACGAACCCCGCGAGCCCTGGGAGCTGATCCAGACCGGAAATTGCGGTTCGCCGTTGGAGACCGAGGCCGGTTGGTTGGTGCTCACCCATGCCGTCGGTCCGATGCGCGAGTACTGCCTCGGCGCCCTGCTGCTGGATCTGGACGACCCCACGAAGGTTCTCGGGCGCCTGCGTCAACCGCTGATGCGGCCCAACGAGGACGAGCGCAACGGTTACGTGCCGAACGTTGTCTACTCCTGCGGTGGGATGATCCACGAGGGAACGCTGCTGCTGCCCTACGGAGTGAGCGATGCCTCGGTGCGTTTTGCCTTCTTCAACGTCGCCGAGTTGCTCGCCCGGCTCGCCACCGGAGATCCCCCGGCGACGATCCGCGCGAACAATTCCGCGTAGTCCGCCACCATGCGCTCGGCGGAGAAACGCGCCACAGCCTCGGCGCGGCACGACGCCCGATCCAGCTGCCCGACCTTCGACACGGCCTCCAGAGCACCCGCGAGATCAGCCACCAGAAATCCGGTCCGGCCGTGATCGATCAGCTCCGGCATCGAGCCGAGACCGAACGCGATGACCGGAGTGCCGGCGGCCAACGACTCGACGACCGACAGGCCGAAGGGTTCGGCGAAGCCGATCAGGTGCAACAGGGCCAACGCGCCGCCCAGCAACCCGTCACGCTCGATCGGGGCCACGGGCCCGACGTAGGTGATGTCGGGGCCGAGCTGCGGCTGCACCTGCTCGCGGAAGTACTCCTCGTCCTGCACGATCCCGGCAATCACCAGCGGCATCCCGACGCGTCGGGCGACCTCGATCGCCAGGTGGGTGCCCTTGTGCGGATGGATCCGTCCGAGGAAGAGCAGATATCCGCCGGGTTCGGGCACGAAGGTGAACCGGGCCAGGTCGATGCCGTGGTGGATCGTCGCCGCGTAGCCCAGGTCCGGGTGCCGGTCGGCGTCACTGATCGCGACGTAGTGCGAGGTCTCGTCGTAGGTTCGGTACACCGGCACTATCCGCTCGGAGGAGAACCCGTGAATCGTGGTGACCACCGGGGTCGACACCAGGCGGCTGTACGTCAGCGGCAGGAAATCGAACTGGTTGGACAACAGGTCGAATTCGCCCGCGCGCTCGAAGGCTGCGGCGATGTGCAAGCCCTCGCAGACCTTGGCATCGATCGCCAGGTCCTCCTCGTAGCCGGTCGGCACTTCGCTGTGCAATCGAGCGGTGGTCAGCGAATCGGCGGTGGCGAACAGCGTGACGTCGTGCCCGAGCGCCACCAGGCCCTCGGCCAGGGTGGACGCGACCTGTTCCCACGGCCCGTAACTGCGCGGCGGGGTGCGATGCGCCACCGAGGCCAGCACCGCGATCCGCAGAATCTCGGTCACCGGTGACACCTGCGCTGTGGCAGGGCGAACCGTTCGTTGTCCTGATCGACGAGGCAGCCATCGGCGGCAGCGATCAGGTACGACTGCTGCTGCAGGCTTCGGGTCTGCAGGTCATCGTCGTCGGCGGCGGCCGTCCGGTCACCCTCACCACGCCGGCCGTGGGAATCTTCGGCGACGAAATCCCCCCGGTGCCGGGTTGCCACGCCTGGTACGTCGGAGCCGGGCCGACACCGCGATGGATGCACCGGACCCTCGGACGAGGAGCCGCGACCTCCGCCCAGATCCTGCGCATGCTGGGCACGGCCCTGGTGCAGGAACAGGCCGCGGTGGCCTTTCGCGCGGCCGGTGCCGGACATCCCTACCTTGCTCGAATCGCCCTCGACCTCGACGTCCTGCGTGGCGTGGACCGAGCCGTGTGCCCCCTGTACATCCCGGGCCCGGCCTGCCCGGTCGTGGCGGTGGACCGGGAGGCTCTGCTGCGTAAGGCATTCGCCGCGATCGAGGCCTGCTGCGCCCCGAACGGCGCCATTGCCGCGGCACCGCAGGCCGGGCCGGACGAGCCGGACTACTGGTTCTTCTGGCAGCGGGACGCCGCCGCCACCGCGCTCGCCCTGCACGCGCTGTCCAACTTTGGGCCGCTGGATCTGCGCGCCCGATCCGCTGCGCTGTGCCGCGGCTACCTGGGGTTCGTCGACCGGATCGGACACAGCGGTGCCGTGGCCGCGGGGCGGACCACCATGGGCGGCGCACCGGTCGGTGGCTACGGCGATCCGCAGCACGACGGACCGGCCGCCACGGTGCTCGCGGTCCTCACTCTGAACCCCGACGCCGTCGAGATCGTCCGCCCCTTCCTGGAACACCTGCTGCTGCCCGGCCGGCGCACGGGATTCGACCTCTGGGAACTCATCAAGGGCCGCAGCTTCCACGCGTCGAACCTGCGTCGGCGGGCGCTGCATCTGGCCGCGGCGGTCGCGACAGAAGTCGACCCGGACCTCGCCCGACGGTGTCGCGTCACCGACGAACGTCCCACTTTCGTCGACCCTGCAGGCGGTTGGCGGCACGTCCTGGATCCCGAACCGGCGTGGTTCAAGCACACGACCCGCCTGGACGTGAGCGTCCTGGGCAGCGCCCTGCTCGCTTTCGACGGCGGGAGCGACCTCAATCACCCCTGTCTGGCGCAGACCGCGCGACGGCTGGAGGCGCACTTTGCAGCCAAGTGGCCGGTCAACCTGGCGTGGCGACGGGCTGGGAACTCGGGAGCCGGCATCGGCCGGTTCCCCGAGGACGCCAACGACGGCTTCGGCAGCACGGGTGGAAATCCCTGGCCGATCGCGACGTTGTGGATGGCCCAGTACCACCTGCACAAGGGCAACCGGGACCTCGCCGATGGGTACCTGAGGTTCGTGGTCGCCCACGTCGATCCGGCGGCCATCAGCGAACAGATCGACGCGGTCACCGGCGTGCCCCGTGGGGCACGCGGGCTGGCCTGGGCGCACGCCGAACTGATCACCACCCTGCTCGCCCACAAACGTCCGCCGTCCTGACCTCTATCTGACGCACCATCAGACCTGATCGGTGCGATCTCGCCTCGGTCGCTCCGGGGCTCTACTGTGTTCGGGCGGCCCCTCGCCCAAGCCCTTTCTCGTGGCCGTGCCCGAGCACCACGTCGGCGGGAAGCTCACGATCGACCAGCTGCAGCGCGACATCGGTCAGGCGCAGGTTCCGATCGCGGCAGTACCTACGCAAGATGGCGAACGACCGGTCCACGTCCAGATCAGCGTACTGGGAGAGGAACCCCTTGGCCTGTTCGATGATCACCCGGCTGTTCAGAGCGCGCTGCAGTTGGGCGTTGAGCGCCTTCTCGTCGACCGCGGATTGCGCCGTGACCAACGCGACGCCGGCCACGTTCGCAAGCGATTGGCCCAGCACCAGGTCGTCGGCATCGAGTGCCCCGACCTTCGCCCCGAACAGACCCAGCACGCCGAGTGGCGTCGCTCGCAACCTCATCGGCACGGCATGCACGGAGGCGAGCCCGGCCGCCACCGCGGTCGGCGCGAACCGCGGCCGGCGCGCCGATTCCAGCTCCAGGTCCGGGACCGACACCACTGCTCCGTTGTGCGAGCAGTCCAGGCACGGGCCCTGCTCGCACTGCAGTTGGAACAGGTCCAGGTTGCGGGTGTGCTCCGAGGAGGCAGCCGCCACCCGGAGCACACCATCGGGGTCCGCGAGCAACAGGCCCGCCCAGTCGACGTCCAGGAGCTGCACGCAAGTATCGGTCAATCCCGTGTGCAGATCGACGATGTCGTAGTCGTCGGCCAACGCCTCGGCGATCGACACGAATGCCGCGACGATCGAACGTTCCCGATCGCTGCCCGTCACGGTCCATCCTCAGGCACGAAGAAGGTCAAGGCCGCCGGCGGTCCTGGGCGAACTCCCCTGAGCGTGTCACAGATCATGCCCGGCGTCGAACAGGTCCCCGGGGGCAAGAAAACGCCAGGGTCAGAAGCGAAGGGACGCGGTCGAACCTTCAGCGTCTGCGGTATTCCCGACAGCCGCGCGAAGTGCCCCGTCCGGTTGTTTGCGCCGACCGACTCGAGGGGCATAGCGTCAGTGCCCCGGGTGATCCTGACCTCGTCGCCACGCACGCCCGTCCGGGGCAGGCCGAATTTGATGCGAGGCGACACCGATGCCCGCGAGACCGGCACCACCGATCGAATTTCCCTCGACCGTACGCGCGGATGGTCGGAGCCCGGCTCCGCTGTATCCGCTCCGATTCGAGCCCATCTATCAGTACCGGCCCTGGGGTGGCCGTCGCTTCGTAGACCTTTTCGCGGCACCCATGCCCGACGGACCCGTCGGGGAGGCCTGGTTGCTGAGCGACCGGGACGAGCACCAGAGCCGGGTGGCGAATGGGCCGCTCAAGGGACTGAGCATAAGTCAACTGATCGAACGGTGGCCGGAACATGTTCTGGGATCCTCGGCCGGACGGTTTCGACGATTTCCGCTTCTCCTCAAGTTCATCGATGCTCGGGAGACACTCTCGGTCCAGGTTCATCCCTCCGATCGCCAGGCGTCCGATCTCCGCTTGGACGACAGCGGCAAGACCGAAGCGTGGGTGGTTCTGGAGGCGGAGCCGGACAGCCTCATCTACGCGGGGCTGAAGCCGGGCACGACCGCGGACGATCTGCGTCGGTCGACCTCCGGCGCGGCGGTGCGAGAGCGCCTGGCATGCTTCACCCCGAAGGCCGGTGACGGGGTATTCCTGCCTGCGGGCACGGTTCATGCCATCGGTACTGGTGTCGTGTTGTTCGAGGTCCAGCAGAACAGCGACCAGACGTTTCGCCTGTACGACTGGGACCGCGTCGACCCCCGGACCGGAGAACCCCGGGCGCTTCAGGTCGATCGAGCACTGGCCTGCGCCGACTTCAGCACCGGACCGGTCCTTCCGGTACTTCCGGTGGAACAACGGCGGGATCCCGTACTTGTCGAAGAACTCTTCCGATGCGAGCAGTTCGGGTTGCGGCGATTCTGCGGCGAAAGCCGATTCAGCGTCGGGGCCCAGGGCACGCCGCGGGTCCTGGTGTGCATCAGTGGCCAGGGGAATCTGGAACATGACGAGCGAATATTCGCCCTCCGTACGGGCGACGTGGTCCTCCTCCCCGCTGCGGTAGGAGCCTGCGATTTTCAGCCGAGCCCCGCGGCGATCCTGCTCGAAGTGGCTTTGCCGGATGGGACATCGCGATGAAACAGCTGATCGTATTCGATCTGGACGGGACGCTTGCGGAAAGCAAGGCGTCGCTCGACCACGAGATGGTCAGGCTGCTGACGGACCTCCTCGGGGTGGTACGGGTAGCCGTGATCTCCGGCGGGGCATGGCCCCAGTTCGAGAAACAGTTGCTGGCCCTCCTTCCCTGCGACCGACGCTTGGAGATGCTCTCGCTGTTGCCCACCTGCGGCACCAAGTTCTACTCCTACGACACGCAGTGGGAGCAGTTGTACTCGGAAGACCTCACCGCCGAGGAGAAGAGCCGGATCGTCGAAGCACTCGAGCAGGCCGGTTCATCACTGGATCCCCCCGAACAGGTATGGGGCGAGATCATCGAGGACCGCGGCAGTCAGATCACGTTCTCGGCGCTCGGGCAGCAGGCTCCCGCCAAGGCAAAAGCGGAATGGGACCCGGATTTCGCCAAGCGCACCAGGATCAAGGCCATCCTCGACCCACTCCTTCCCGAGTTCGCTGTCCGATTGGGTGGCGCCACATCGGTCGACGTGACGAAGGCCGGGATCGACAAGGCCTTCGGGATCCGGAAGCTGCGGGACGTCCTCGGCATTCGCATCGACCAGATGCTGTTCATCGGGGATGCCCTGTTCCCGGGCGGGAACGACTACCCGGCCAAGGAAGCCGGTGTCTTGTGCATACAGGTCAGAGATCCCGACGAGACGAAACGGGTGATCGAGGCGCTGCTGGCGTGTTCCGGAGTCGACCGGGAACAGCTGGACACAGCGTCAGGAGCGCGGGCGACTGCCCGACTCTAGGAGAGCCCAGTGCCGTGGTCACCGGCCGTCGTCGCGCGTTCCCGGGACCGCTCGACCTCCTGCTCGGCGGCCACGCGCCCGACCCAACTGGAGCCTTCGACGCTCTTGCCGGGTTCGAGTTCCTTGTACACGCGGAAGAAGTGCTCGATCTCCAGGCGCAGGAATTCCGGCACGTGGTGGATGTCGCGCAGGTGTTCCATCCGG
>DATASX010000077.1 GCA_036269075.1 Sporichthyaceae bacterium | reverse complement strand
CCCACCGACTTGGCCGACGGGTTCCGGCCGTGGGCCAAGCGCGGGTGCCGGGGCCGCGGGCTGGGACTTCGTGCGCTACGCCGACTGCGGAGGGGGTGCTGACCTCAGGTGGAGGCAGCTTCGAGGTCGGCTGACCGCCGGTAGGCCCGTCGCGGCGTCAACGGTGCTTGCGAGCTTCCCCTCGGCTAAGTTTCAGGATCGGCTCTTATCCTGTAGGCAAAACTGTTCTCTGCGTGGGGCAATGGATCGCGATCCTGCTGGTGTCACGGACGCCGAGCCACACCCGGCTGCGGCCCGCGGCCTGCGCCGCCCTCGTGCGGCCGTTCTCGCGGTCACGGTCGTCGTGGCGGTGCTGGTTGCGGTGATCGTGGTGCTCGCGACCCGCCGCGGGGCGGCCAGCGATCCACGTCCTGCCGCGACGCCCAGACCGAGCGCGACCGCGAGCCCGTCGGTGTCAGCCGTCTACCGGCGGGTCAGGCCGTCCGTGGTCGTCATCCGCACCAACCACGACCTCGGCTCCGGCGTGATCGTGTCGGACAACGGCATGATCGTGACCGCGAACCATGTCATCGCCGGCGCCACCCGGATCGCGGTGACGTACTACAACGGCGCCACGACGTCGGCGAAGGTCGTCTCCGCCGACCCCAAGCGGGACGTCGCGGTGCTCAGCCCGGCGGCGCTGCCGCAGACCGTCGTGCCGGCGTCCCTCGGCGGCGGTGCCGATGTGGGGGCGCCGGTGGTCGCGGTCGGCAACCCGCTCGGCCTGGCCGACAGCGTGTCCGCCGGTGTGGTCTCCGGCCTCAACCGGACCGCGGAGACGGCCGAGGGCACGTACTCCGGGCTGATCCAGTTTGACGCGTCCGTCAACCCAGGAAGCTCCGGCGGCGCGCTGCTCGACGCGAAGGGCCATCTCATCGGCATCGTCGTCTCGATCGCCAACCCGGCACACGAGGACGCCTTCGCCGGCATCGGGTTTGCGGTGCCCATCGGCACCGCGCTCGGCGGCGGGAACGGCACCGGGCCGGGACACGGACCTCAGATATGACCGCCGAACCATCCGGAGGGGGCAGATGAGCCCGGACAGTTCCACGAACCCGCTCGAGAGCGTGCTGTTCGAGGTAAAGCGCACCATCGTCGGCCAGGACGTGCTGCTGGAGCGGATGGCGATCGCCCTGCTGTCCGGCGGGCACCTGCTCGTGGAGGGGGTGCCTGGCCTGGCCAAGACGCTCGCCGTGAAGTCACTGGCGGCTGCGGTCAGGGGGCAGTTCCAGCGCATCCAGTTCACCCCCGACCTGGTGCCCGCCGACCTGACCGGGACGCGGGTCTACCACCAGCACACCGGCAAGTTCGAGACCCAGCTCGGCCCGGTCTTCGCGAACCTGCTGCTGGCCGACGAGATTAACCGGGCTCCGGCCAAGGTGCAGAGCGCTCTGCTCGAGGTCATGCAGGAGCACCAGGTCACGATCGGCCGCGAGACCTTCCCGGTGCCCGAGCCGTTCCTGGTCATGGCGACGCAGAACCCGATCGAGTCGGAGGGCACCTACCCGCTGCCT
>DATASX010000076.1 GCA_036269075.1 Sporichthyaceae bacterium | reverse complement strand
TCGACCAGTCCGGGGTACCTGCCTCGCCGCCGGCCAGGAACTTGCGCTCGATCTCCGTCACGTTCTGCATACCGAAACACCTGCCCGAGACGTCAAGGACTCACACCGAGCCGATCCCACGTCGGGTCAGGACCCCGACCGTCCACCTCGACCGGAGCCGGCGGATGAACAAGCTCGGCTTTCGGGGAGAAACGCGGTTCGGTCAGCAGGTGCGCCGGGCCCGGTGGGTCCGCGACCGCGCCGCAGGCGAGCAGATTGTACGAAACACTTTCTGCCGGCCGTACTCACCGTGGTCGTGGCAAGCGTGGCTTTGACACCCCAAATTCCAGCGACCGTCGCAACACCGAATGGTGTTCGGCGGACATCAGATCACTGCTGACGGTCAGTCAGGTCAGGTTGAGATGGCCACAAGCGCCGCCGTGTTCGAAAGTGAGTGGTTGCGCTTGCCTGCAACGACTGGACCCCTACTGGGCGGACCCCTGTACCGGGACCGCGCAGGGCTCAGCGCCCTCCGCTGCGGGCACCGCGGGAAGGACCTCCAGGGCGGTGCGGTGCAGGTACGCGCCGAATCCGTCGGGGGCGCGCGGGTCGGCTCGTGCGCTGGTGGTGACCGGCACGTCGAGGGCGGACAGCACCCGCAGCCGCCGGCGGCGAGCCCGACGGACCAGGTCGACGTCCTCACCGGTGGTCAGTTCGGCGAACCCACCCAGCTCCTGGTAGGCGGTGGCGGAGATCCCGAGGTTGGTGCCGTGGACGTGCCCGTGGCCGCGGCGGCCGGTCCGGCGCAGGTAGCGCCGCTGGTACTCGCCGGCGAGGTCCGCGGACCAACCTGTCCAGTCCGCCACCTTGACGGTGCCCACCACCAGGTCCGCGCCGCGGGCGGCGTGGTGCAGGTGTCTTTCCACCCAGTCGACCGGGACGAGGGAGTCGGCGTCGGTGCACATCAACCACAGGCCCGCCGGGCCGGTTCGCAGCGCCGCGGTCATTCCGGCCCGCCGGGCCGCACCCACGTTGCGTGCCTGCACCTCCAGTACCACGTCCGCGGCCGGCTCGGGGACGGTCGTGCCGTCGGTGCACGCGTCCAGGACCACCACCACCTCCACCGGAACCGGAGCACTGGCGGCGGCGCGGCGTATCGCCTGCAGCGCAGCGGGCAGGTTCGCGCGCTCGTCGTGGGCCGGGACGATCACAGCCACCCGGTCCGGGCCCGGTCGAGGGCTCAACGCAGACCGCCGTCCTGGGCCACCGATCGGGCCGGGCCGTTGCGCCGCACCTCGAGCAGGAAATCGTCCTCCACGTGACGGGCCGTCAGTTCCAGGTCGGTGCGTCGGTGCAGGGCCGCGTGGACGGCATCGCCGCACGAGGGGTATCCCTCGACCTGGGGGCGCCAGTGCACCGCCAACAGGTCCCCGCCAGGTTCCAGCGTTTCCTGGAGCAGGTCCAGGGTCGATTCCAGGTCGGCCGGGTCCAGGTAGTAGCCGACCTCGGAGAATACGACCAGGTCGAACCGGCCCGGGGGCCGGTCGACCGGCAGTCGCCCTGTCGTGACCGTAACCGTCGGGTGCCTGGCCAGGGCGGCGGTCGCTGCGCGTACGGCTGCGCCGGCCGGGTCCCAGGCGAGCAGTTCCTCGCACCGGTCGGCCAGCAACGCGGTGAGCACGCCCACCGAGCAGCCCGGTTCGAACGCGCGCCGGTAGAGCGGGCGGGGCAGCACCGCCAGGCTCAACGCGTACTTGCGTTTCTCATACCAACGCTCCCGGAACCCCCACGGGTCCTCGGCGGCGGCGTACATCCGGTCGAACCACTCGGTCGGCAGGCTCACGCCGACCCGCCCGCGGCCGGCAGCAGCACGAACTCGGCCGGGCGGTCGAAGCGTTCCAGCACGTGCGGGGGCAGAACCGCCCGGTCGGCGTGGTCCGGCCCCAGGGCCGTGGTCTGGCTGGTGAACTGCGCCAGGGCCGCAGCCTTGGCCGCGCGGACTGCCGGGTCCAGCTCGATGCGGTGCAGGCGGTGCCACGGGATTCTCGGGTCCGCGGGCCCGGCCCAGTGCCAGGTCCACACCGGGTACTCCCACAGGACGGCGCCGAGACTCGCGCAGGCGCGGGCGGCGGCCCGCCCGACGGTGTCGTGGTCCGGGTGCCCGTCGTGCCGCCAGGTCGCCAGGCAAAGGTCGGTGGCGGTCAGCAGTCCGGCCAACTGCTCGGTGAGCAGTTCTTCCTCGACGGCGCCGTCGGGGTGGGACAGTTCCAGGACCTGTGTTCCGGTGGCATCGAGCTGGTCCAGCCCTGCGGCACGTTCCCGGCGTCGACGTGCTCGTAGCTGCTCGCCGGTGACGGTCGAGCCCGGGTGGGAACCTTCCCCGCCGGTGACGCCGATCAGCAGCTGCGGTGGGCGGATGGCCATCAGGCCCCCGACGCCGAGCACCTCGTCGTCGGGGTGCGGGGCCACCACCACCAGCCGGTTGCGGGGCGGCGGGCTCACGACCGGCAGCTCGCTCAGGCCCGGCCAGGCTCGCCAGACCTGCTCCGGGGTCCCGGTCCCGGTCAGGTCGACCAAGCCCGTCACCACCCGCCCCCCAGGAGCGGGGCCCCGGGCGGGGCGGGCATCGCGCCCAGTGCGGCCAGGTCGCGTTCGGCGTGCGACTGGCGCAGGTAGACGGTCAGGTCGGCGACCCGACGGGCGTGATCGCGGTCGTGGCACAGGGGCCGTGCGCCGGTGGCGCGCCCGACCCGGTCCAGTACCTCACCGGCGCTGCGTTCCACCACCGCCCGGGTCAGCCCGGCCAGTCGGGCCGCCTGCTCCCTCGGGTGGGCGTCGATCCACCCGGCGGCCTGGGTCAGGACCGCCGCCGCTGCGGCCAGCGCCGCATCCACGCCACCGAGGTGGGCCAGGGTGTGCGGGTCCCCGTCCGTGGCCAGGTCGCGCAGCAGGTCGGCCACCCCGACAGCGCCGCCGAACCAGCACGCCCCGACCCCGACAGCGCCGTGCGCGAAACCGGGACGGGCGGTGTAGGCACCTGGCCCACCGACCGGTTCTGCGCGGGCGGCCATGAACTCCACGGTCCGGCTGTCGCTGTCGGCCATCCCCAACGCCGGCCAGGTTCCCGGCAGCGCCCGCACCCGCGGCTCGCCGTCCACCTGCACGGCGAACAGCCGGATCCCGTCCGGTGCCGCCGCGCACACCAGGGCTCGTGTGCAGATCCCGGCACCGGAGCAGAACGGGCGCCGACCGGTCAGCCGCCACCGCCCGTCGACCGGGACCGCCCGCAGCCCGGTCGGGTCGGCCGCCCACACCCCCCACCGCCCGGTCCGGTCGACCGCGGCGCCGAGTTCGTCCAGGACCGCGTGGGCGTCAGCATGACCCTCGCCCAACCGGGCCCGCACCGGGTCCACGCGACCCAACGCGGCCAGCGCCTCCAACCGATGCAACGTGCCCCCACCGCCGGGGCGGGGCAGGTCCAGCGAACCGTCAGCCACCGCGGCGACGAACCAGTCACCGACCTCGCGCCCACGCTCCCGGGCGGGGGCCTGCCGTGGCTGAGTGTCCAACTGCCGTCCTGTCCAACTGCACGGGGGCTGACCCCGCGCGCCTCCCGCGGGTCCGGTGGGAACGGCTTACCCGCAGGCGGGCGAAACAGGCAACGCGCACCGGGTCCGGTGAAGGTCCGACCCTTCATCTCGACCTGGGTCTTCAACAAGGTTCAGGAGTGGGCGGACCGGTACAACTACCGTCGCCCCCTCGCCGGCCGCGCTCCCTACGAACGCCTACGCCTCGAGACCCAGCCCCCTACGGCCCGGGAACGTCGAACCACAGCCTCAGCTGCACAACCTGGCAGCGCGGCAGCAACGAGAACCTCAACTGGAGGATGCGCCCGTACTTTCCGGAGAAGACGGGACCTCGCGACCGCCAGTCCCGAAGGACTTCCTTCGCGTGGTCGCAGAATTCAACCACCGACCGCTGGAAGCCCTGGCGTCGTGACCCTTGGGCCCGAGGGCCGGTACCGGGTGTGGCGCCGCCGCTCAGGCCGCGGGTCGGTGGCCGAGCATTCCCGCGCGCAGTTGCTCGAGGATTCTGGTCAGCATGCGGGAAACGTGCATCTGCGAGCAGCCGATCTCGGTGCCGATCTGGGCCTGCGTCAGCTCCTGTACGAAGCGCAGGTGCAGCACGCGTCGGTCCCGCTCGTCCAGTTCGCACAGCAGCGGCCGAAGGGTGGTGAGGTCGACGACCAGGTCCATGGACCGGTCGGTGTCGGGCAGGACGTCGGCGAAGGTGTAGTTCTCATCGCCGTCCCCGCCCAGGGGTGCGTCGATGGAGGCGGCGCTGAAGTGGTCCTCGGCGGCCAATGCCTCGGTGACCAGGTTCTGCGGCAGGCCGCAGTAGTCGGCCAGTTCCGCGGCGCTCGGTTCGCGGTTGAGGCGATGAAGCAGGGCCTCGTTCGCGCTGCGCAGCGCGGCCTTGGTCTCCTGCAGGCGCCGCGGTAGTCGTACCCAGCGGCGCTTGTCGCGGAACCAGCGGCGGATCTCGCCCTGCACGGTGGGCCGGGCGTAGGAGATGAAGTCGCTCCCGCGGTCCGGGTCGAACCGCTCGATGGCCAGCACCAGTCCCAGGTAGCCGACCTGACGCAGTTCCTCTGTGTCCAGGGCAGGATTGGCGTAGCGGGCGGCCAACCAGCGCACCAACCCGCCGTGGCGCCTCGCAAGCTCCTCCCGGATCCGGGCGCGTTCGGCCGGACCCGCGGTGCGCATTTCTCGGAACAGATCCTCGTCGCAGACCTGCGTCGGGCGGCAGGTTGCGGAACTGCCCGCTCCTGCGTCGCTGGTGCCGTCCTCGTCCTCGGTCGGTGTCCTCATGCCGGCTTGTCCTCTACGCGCGGGTCCGACGCCGACTGCGTGACGCGGACCCAACGGACTGTCCCCGCGGGACCGCCCTCCTGTGGAGGATCTTCACCTCGTTGCCAAGCCCGAAACACCGCCGAGCGGTGATGAGCACCATTCCGACCGGCACGCGGGCGCGGCCGGGAAGCACAACCCACTCGAGAATTTCCTGCGATGGGGACGTGGAAACGCCTTCGCCACATCGACCACGGGTCGTGGCGGCCAGATCCGGCCGGATGTCGAGGCGCTGATGCGCCGGTGGGCGCCGTGGATCGCAGTGCTCGTACCCGCCCCGGCACAGTCCTTCACGAGGTTGCGGGTGGCGCGGTCGGCGCCGGTGTGGATGCGCAATTCGTCCACCAGGCCGTCGTGGCCCGCCAGTCCCGCGCTGTCGCGAATGCCTTGGGTTGCCAGGGCTTCCGCCTGCCCGCAGGTTTTCTGACCCACCATCGACCAGCGCCGCGGGCCCGGTGGTCGCAGAACGCTGTACCAGGAACCATGGCCTGCACGGGTCGGACGACACTGCCGCCGCGCGAGGCTCAACCGCACTCGGGGACCCGGGTCGGCCCCTGAGACAGACCGTTGCGGCGGCACCGAAGATCGGTTGAACGTGGGTGCGGCTCCGAGGGGCCGGCGTGCGGCTTCATCGTCGGTGAAGGCGTTTCCGGGGCGGGCGAAGGGGGCCGGCACCTGCGGTTGCGTGCACGGCCTACCGGTCGGTGGACCTGCCGGGCCGCCGCCGCTGCAACGGTGTGCTCAAACAACCGGCCGCGGACGAACCGCCCCATGGGCACGTCGATGTCTGGCTCGGCGCTGCAACCGGCGGGGCCTAGCGCAGCAACGGCAGGACGCGGTCGGTGAGGAACTGCAGCGCCCCTTGCTGGTCCGGGCCCATCTGGGAGATGTAGACCTCGTCGAAGCCGATCTGGACATACTCGCGGATCGCGTCGGCGACCTGTTCGGCGTCCGGGCCGCAGGGGATTTTCTTCCTGATCTCCTCCGGGGTGGTCATCTCCCCGATCGCCTCGAAGCCATGCCACATCGGCACGTCCTGGGCCAGCTGGCCACCGGCGCCCTCGAAGCCCCACAGGCGGTGCGCGGTCCGCGCGGCCTCGTCCTCGGACTGCGCCCAGCAGATCTTCAACCCACCCTGGGTCAGGCCGTTGCCGCCCGCGCCCTGGTAGGTCTTCATCCCGTCCGCGTCGGGGCTGACGGTGACCCATCCGTCCCCGACCCGGGCTGCCAGCTCGACCGCTTCGGCGCCGAACCCGGAGACCAGCACGGGCGGCGGGGCCTGCGGGGTGCTGAAGATCCGCGCGTTGTGCACCGTGTAGAACTCCCCGTCGTGGGTGACGACCTCTCCGGTCCACAGGTCCCGGATCAGGCCGATCGCCTCCTCCAGGCGAGCCAGCCGCTCGCTGACCGGCGGCCACGCGTCGCCGAGGATGTGCTCGTTGAGGGCCTCCCCCGAGCCGACCCCGAACCTGAACCGGCCCGGCGCGATCGAGGCGAGCGTCGCGGTGGCCTGGGCCAGCACGGCAGGGTGGATGCGGAAGGTCGGACAGGTCACGGCGGTGGTCATGCGCAGCTGCGTGGTCGCGGCGATGCCACCGAGCACGGACCAGACGAACCCGCTCTGCCCCTGAGCCTGGGTCCAGGGATGGAAGTGGTCACTGACCCAGATGCGGTCGAAGCCGGCGCGTTCGGCGGCGTGGGCCGTGTCGATCAGCGTGCGGGGGGCGAGTTCCTCGCTGGAGAGGAAGAATCCGAATTCGGTCACCTCCCGCCCCTTCCCCGAACGGCAGCTCCGCACGCACCGCAGGCTGGGCGAACCGGTCCGCCCGGGACCTCATGACGCATCGTCACGTCTGAGGGTCCTTCGCTGCACCGGCCGGGGCGCGGCGCCGGGTGGGTGGGCGATCAGCGTCTTGTTGCCGCGCAGTTTCCTTCAGCGAGGTGGTGTCGACCTCTGCGCCGGGATCCCGTCCACCGTGCCTCGGGCCCCACAGCTGAGCCGCGAGGCGCACCCAGCTGCAGTGGCGCATCGTCAGATCCGCACCGCAGGCGCGAGGGAGCGCCACGCGCTGGGCGGATCGGCGGGCTCAGGCCACCACCCGTACCGTCGACAGGGACGGGTCGACGGCGTCGGGGACCAGCATGCCTGCTGCCACGCCGGTGGCCAGGTAGTCCAGGACCTGCGCGGTGATGACCTCCCCCGGCGCCACGGCGGGCACGCCCGGGGGGTAGGGGCTGAGGATCTCCGCGGCAACGCGCCC